>PKZR01000268.1:0-3253 GCA_003133815.1 Limisphaerales bacterium
TATTTTTGGCGCATGGCGCTGGTGCGAATTCTGGTGGATGGCTACAGTCTGCTGCACAGCTGGCCGGAAATTGCACCGGGCCAGCCGCGGCACTCGTCCCGCGCTCGGGACGAACTGGTTCAAATCCTGACGCAATACCACGACGCGACAGGCGAGCCGATCACGATTTTTTTCGACGGATCGGGCGCGCCGCCGAACGTGCCGAAAAACGAATCAAGCCGCGCCGTGGAAGTTCTGTTTTCGCAAGCCGGCCAGACGGCGGACGACATGATCGAGCGGGCGGCACACAGGTTTCAAAACTACGGCGAGGTTCTCGTCGTGACCAACGACCGCGTCGAACGGGATGTGGTGGGCGGATTCGGCGGGTTGGCGTCGAGCTGTGAAAATTTTGTCCTCATGATCGGAAATGCGCTGGCTGAACTGCGGGACGAGTTGAAGAATCACAACCGAGCGGAGCGGAACCGCTTTAACCGGTCGCGCTGAATCTATTTCAATGGGCAACAAAAAACATTCCGGCGGATCGGGTTTATGCACACGGATTTCAGCCGTGCTGTTTGCGGGAATTATGTTAATTCCGGCGGCGCGAGCCCAGCCGGGTGGGGAGCGGCTGGTTGAAAATCGTTTTCTGCTCATTTTCGACACGTCAACGGACATGAAAAGGCGCGCACCGATGGTGCAGAAGGCGCTAGACAATCTTTTCGTGACGGGCATGGGAGGACAGTTGCAGCCGGGCGACAGCATCGGCGTATGGACGTTCGACCAGGATTTGCATGCGGGGCAGTTTCCATTGCAGCAATGGATACCGGATCAGGCGGCGACGATTGACGCGGATATTGATTCGTTTCTTGGCAAACTGCGTTACTCGAAGGCCACCCGTTTCGGCGCCTTGCAGCCGTTGCTGGGTGAACTGGCACAAGAATCGGACCGGCTGACCGTGCTGATTTTTTGCGACGGCGAAACCGCCATGACCGGCACGCCGTATGACGACGGCATCAATCAAATTTTCCAGCAGCGGCAGGCTGGTCAAAAAACCGCGCGGCAGCCGTTCATTGTCGTGATGCGCGCGCAGCTTGGCCAATACGTCGGCTGCACGGTGGATTTTCCGCCCGCGCTGGCGAATTTCCCCGACTTCCCGCCGTTGCCGCCGCCGCCCGCGCCTCCTGAACCGACCAATCCGCCGCCGCCGCCGCCGCCCAGGCACATTGTGATACCGTCAATCATCATGATCGGCACGAACGCGGATACGGAACCGCCACCTGCGCCGAAGTTGGAGGTGACCAGTCCGCCGCCAGTTGTGCCGACAAATCCAGTTTCCGCTCAGGCGAAAATTACAACCACACAAACAAATGCTGTGGCGTTGCCGACGGAAGATTCCGGTTTTGGAAGCGGCGGCGAACTGGCAATTGGCGTTGCATTTTTGGTCGTGGCTGGCGGCCTGGCGATTTTCATGCTGCGCCGCTCGCGCAAAAATGTTCATGCCAGTCTCATAACACAGGCGCTGAAGAAAAATTAAATTCCGCGCGTGACTTTTTAGTGTCGGTATGGAAAATTCTGTGTCCATGAAAGCTACGAATTTAATTTGTGCATTAAGTCTTGTCGCCGCCTTTGCGATGGTTTCCTGTAGCAACGCCGATCAGACACAAACCAACAATACGCCGGCGGCGACGAATTCGACGTCTGTCTCAACGGGCTTTGATGATCCCTCCAAGCTCATTGCCACGGCGCCGGACACTTTCAAGGCGCAGTTCGACACGACCAAGGGCAAGTTCACCATCGAAGTCACACGCTCGCTTTCGCCCAACGGCGCGGATCGCTTTTATAATCTGGTTCGTTCCGGCTATTTCACGGACATCGCGTTCTTTCGCGTTGTTCCCGGCTTCATGTGCCAGTTCGGTATACACGGCGATCCCGCCGTCTCAGCGAAATGGCGTGACGCGAACATTGCCGACGATCCCGTCAAGGGCAGCAACACGCGCGGCACGGTCACCTTTGCCACCGCCGGGCCTGGAACGCGCACCACGCAGTTGTTCATCAATTTTGGCAACAACACCTTTCTGGACGGACAAGGATTTTCGCCTTTTGGCAAAGTGACCGACGGCATGGATGTGGTGGATAAAATTGACAGCGAGTATGGCGAGAACGCACCGGACGTGCAGGGACGAATTCAAAATGAAGGCAACGCCTACTTGAAAAAAACTTTTCCGAACCTTGATTACATCAAATCCGCGACCATTCTTCCCGCCGACAGCGCAAAATAATCTTACCCGGAAATAATTATGAACGAAGTTGCCGTCCTTAACACCAGTGCCGGAGAAATGGTTCTTGAATTCTGGCCAGACGTCGCGCCTGGTCACGTCGAAAATTTTAAGAAGCTCGCGTTAAAAGGCTTTTACGACGGCACCTGTTTTCACCGCGTTATTAAGGATTTTATGATCCAGGGCGGAGACCCTAACACGAAAGACGATTCCAAGCAGGACACTTGGGGCACTGGCGGCCCCGGCTACCAGATCAAGGCCGAATTTAACGACAAGCCCCACACGCGCGGCGTGCTCTCAATGGCCCGTTCCAATAATCCTAATTCCGCTGGCTCGCAATTTTTCATTTGTCACGGCGATCCGCGCTTTCTGGACAAGCAATACACCGCGTTCGGCAAGCTTATCAAGGGCGACGACGTGCTGGAGAAAATCGCGACCACACCCACACATCCAGGCGACCGGCCGGTCAAAAAGGTGAGCCTCACCAGCGTAAAAATCGTCTCGGCGGATTCCGTCAAATAATTTGATGGAAATTTCCGATCTCGCAAAAATCCTCGTCACGCTCGGCTGTCCATCCGAAAGATCAGTCGAGATGGCCGGGCAACTCGACAAACGAGCCAAACAATTGGCTGCTGAAAAAAATCGCACTTACGAGGACGCGCTGACCCATTTGCTGACTTTGATGAAACAAGGCTGGGCGGCGCAAAAAAGCATTTAGGGGTAAGCCTGTGCAAGTCGGGAATTTGCCGGGCACTATTTTTTCTGGCTTCCAACTCTTAATTTCTATCTTCTATCCGCATGATTAAACCGTGGAAAACACTTCGATCGAAGCCAGTCGGCGATTTTCGCATCTTCACGCTGCGCTCCGACTTGAAAATTTCACCGCGCACCGGCAAGGAGCACGACTTCTACGTTCTTGATTCAGTCAACTGGGTAAACGTCATCGCCGTCACGCCTGACCAGCAGCTCGTGATGGTCGAGCAATATCGCCACGGCTC
>PKZR01000268.1:3331-6687 GCA_003133815.1 Limisphaerales bacterium
GAAAAAATCGGCCACTCCCTTGTCGTCGTCGCGCTGTATTACTTTGATTTGTGGCAGCGGGGAATTAAGAAATGTTAACGCAAATAATCATGCACAACGGTTGCAGCCGATTTCTGATTTTACTTATTAACATGAATTCACAAATTTTTTGGCGTGTTAAATCCAATAAGCAAAGCCCATTTCCAAACATTGTTAGCAACATGTGAATAAAAGTTAATATGTTGTCATCGAAACAGTAATTGATTTGTCCAATAGTGGCATCGCTCCATATGAAACGTGGAGGATTAATGAGCGACGAAATTTTACGTTATACCGACCTTGCAGCGGCCATTCAATTGGCCAAAGCAAACGACATTACGACTCGTGAAATTGCACGCGAATTGACACGTGGAATGATTTATTCAGATGCTTTGAAATTTGCGAAGCGCGCTGCGCCTTTGCTGGATATTAGCGTGGCGGAATTTATGCGCTTAAGAAAAAACGAATGAAGAAGTTCAGGCCTCTTCGAGCTTGGCGAGAAATCGGTCGCTGTAACCGTCTTTGCGAAGTTTGCCATAGTCCACGCGACTTTGTTTCTTGAGCATCTTTTGTTTGACGGCACGCAGAAGATTGCCAGTCGCTTGATCCAGCAATTGAGCTTCGCTCTTTTGACTTTTTACTGCGGCAACTTTCACGCCCCAACAATAAAATAGAATCGTGTGGAATTCAATCTTAAATCTCATCCTAAATTCACCGGATCAATGTCCACGGCCAGCGTCATGCCATCTGGAGTAAATTAAATTTCGTTTTTAGAGAAACACTGGCTCGGCTAATCTTCATGCGTGCCGATTTTTTACGAATGCCAGCGTTGCACGGCCTGCTGCCGCTGGCCGGGTCAGGTGCGCTTGACGGATGAGGAAATTACGCGGCTCGCCGCGTTCAATGGCATGAGCGAGGCCGACTTCATCCAGCAATTCACTCGGTTGCGCTGGGATCGTGGCGGTCTGGCCTTGCAGGAAAAGCCGGACGGCGGTTGCATTTTTCTGGACGCCGATGACTGCTCCGTGCAGTCCGTCAAGCCGCAGCAATGCCGCGATTTCCCGAACCTCTGGAATTTTTCCGGCTTTCAGCAGGCCTGCAAAGCCTTTCCGCGCGAAGTCACCGAGGCGGAATACGAGCGGCGCATCGCCCTCATCAAGTCCACAGGTAGTCATCAATAAGCGGGGGGGAAACCACCGGCCGGAGCTGAATTCTGGCTGCGGCGGTCATGGGTCGGTGCTGGATAGTCAGATTTTGGCATATTTATTTGTCATTTAATGAGTTATATGGATGTTTAGAGGGCAAAGTCGGCGGGTTGATGGCGGGCTCTGGACCTTCGGTGTGTTTAGCCAGAGGTTCGGGGAGAATAGCCAGACCTTCGGTGAGAATAGCCAGACCCTCGGGGAGAATAGCTGAAACATCGGTGTGTTTAGCTGGAACGTCGGTGAGAATAGCCAGATATTCGGGGNNTTCGGGGTAAATAGCCAGAGGTTCCAGCAGTTTAGCCAGATTATCTGGGAGTTTAGCCGGACTTTCCAGCAGTTTAGCCAAATGACCGGGGAATACGGCTGAACGGTCCGGCGGCGGGGCTGGCTGGCTGGGGTGGACAGCCCGGGGTTTCGTGTGGCTAGCTCAAATTCACCGGGTCAATATCCACCGCCAGCGTGACGTCCTCGGGCAGCACCAGCGATTGAATGAGGCGCGCGAGTTCGCGGCTCAACGCGCTCATCGCACGCGTCCGCAGCATGATCTGGTAGCGGTAATAAGTTTCCGCGCGCAGCAACGGTGCCGGCGCAGGCCCGGCGATGATTAAGTCAGAGAACAGATTTTTTTTGGGAGCACACGCGCCTCGTGTGTTCTGTTTGACGCCTTCGTCAAACAGTTCTGCGGTTGTTGCGGNNCTCGTTGCGGCCTTTGAGCGTGAGCAGCGCGACGCGGCTGACGGGCGGATATTTCAGTTGTTCCCGGAATTCGATTTCCTGTTCGTAAAAACCGTTGAAGTCGTGGCGGCGCGCATATTGGATCGCCGGATGAAACGGCGCGAACGCCTGCACAAACACCTCGCCCTCGACGTCGCCGCGGCCGGCGCGACCGGCGACCTGTGTGAGCAACTGGAAGGTGCGTTCGCCCGCGCGAAAATCCGGCTGATGCAACGCGAGGTCGGCGTAAATGATGCCGACGAGCGTGACGTTCGGAAAATGCAGCCCCTTCGCGATCATTTGCGTGCCGACGAGGATGTCAATTTTGCCCGCGCGAAAATCACCGAGCACATTGCGGTAATCGTCCTTGCGCTTCATCGTATCGGCATCCATGCGCTTGATGCGCGCCTTGGGAAAAAGTTTCGCAAGCGTCTCCTCGACGCGTTGCGTGCCCGTGCCGGAAAAACGGATCGCGGGATTTTTGCACTTCTCGTTCGGGCAAAACAACGGAACTTTTTCAACGTGGCCGCAAAGGTGGCAGGCGAGTTTTTGTTCCTGCCTGTGAAACGTGAGCGCAAGACTGCAATTCGGGCAATTGCAAACGTAACCGCACTTCGGGCATTGCAGCGAAGTCGAGTAGCCGCGGCGGTTCAGAAATAAAATCGTCTGCTCGCCGCGTTCGAGCCGCTGCGTGATGGCTTCTTTGAGCTGCGGCGAAAACAGCGGCGTGCCCTTTTCCTTGTGCGCCGCCTGTCGCATGTCCACGACGCGGACGCGTGGCATCTTTTGATTATCCACGCGCTCCGGCAATTCGAGCAGCGAGAATTTTCCGCGTTTGCAATTGTAAAAACTTTCGAGCGATGGCGTAGCCGAGCCGAGCACGACGACGGCATTTTCCATTTGCCCGCGCATGATCGCCACGTCACGCGCATGATAACGCGGGGCTTTCTCCTGCTTGTAACTCGTCTCGTGTTCCTCGTCCACGATGATGAGGCCGAGCGGCTCAACCGGCGCAAAAATCGCCGAGCGAGCGCCGATGACGATGCGAGCGCGGGCCTGCCGGATCTTGTGCCACTCGTCGTGACGTTCGCCCGCCGACAAATTCGAATGTAAAACGGCAACGAGCGTCTGCAATTTTCCCGAACTGAACCGCGCCTTGAATCGTTCGACAGTCTGCGGCGTCAGTGAAATTTCCGGCACGAGCACGATTGCGCCTTTGCCTTGTTCCAGCGCGTGGGCGAGCGCTTGCAAATAAATTTCTGTTTTGCCAGAGCCAGTGACGCCGTGCAAAAGAAAGGTTGAAGGTTGAAGGTTGAAGGTTGAAAGAGGTTTGTCCATCGCCGTCGTGATTTTTTCGAGCGCAACGGATTGCGCCGGATTCAGCACGATATTTTGCGTCGGCAAAATGGTTTCGCGCGC
>PKZR01000467.1 GCA_003133815.1 Limisphaerales bacterium
TCATCCCCTTCAACGCCTCGAACTTGTCGTCGCTCACGTCGCTGACGTTGAAAATGAAATACGCCGACGGCTACGTGGCCTGGCTCAATGGCGTGGAGGTCGCCAGCGAAAACGCCCCGGCTTCGCCTACTTGGGACTCGCTGGCCAACAGCGAGCAGGATACCCGCGACGAGATTGGTTTTCTCCTGATTCATCAGGGCTTTGCCGACCGTTTTTTCCCCGGCACGTCGGTGCTTCATGAGCGGATTCGCTACGCTTTGTTCGTTCCCTGGCTTTACTTGCGCGCTGCCGAAAACCCCCGTCGCGGCAGTGACCTTGAGTCAATGATACGCCATCTCCTGATTGAGTTGGCCCTTCGGCTCAAGGTAATTGGCGGTGAACCAAAAAATGTCATCGGCGGCGAAAAGCTCAATCAGTTGACTTCCCAACCACCTGACCGCGTTTATTGGAGCGCTCTGCGCCAGTGGCGCATCTTGCTCCCAGAAGTGGATTCGCGCGCCGAAGCCCTCCGCCGACTGAAGCTGGCTGGAAAAACTTCCCCAAAAGATGATGACGGCAACAGGTTGGCGGATGATGCCATCGAAGTGTTCTGCAATTTGCCGCCGCTCCCGCCACGTTGGGACGACGCAAAGGGACCATTGCAATTCAAAATGCCTCGGCCCGAACGCGTTTTTCTGCGCGATAAACTCCGACTGCTCACCCGGCCGGATGGCAAACAAACTTTACTCGCCCGCCTCGTCGCCTCGGAAAAAACCTTTCCCCAAGCCGCGCTAGGCTTGCCCCCGGAACTCGATGCTCACGCCGCCGACGGTTTAGACACAACCGCCCTACAAGTTGCCCGAGATGCGGCTGCTCTCGCCGCTATAGGCCGTGCGGTGTATGGGGCGTTGGTCGAGCAACTCATTGCCGACGACGGCGGTGACGCAAACCATACCTTTCGCGACCGGCTCGAAAGCCATTTTGAACGGTATGCCGAGCCGGCGGGTCGTTGTGACCTCGAAACCGCCGGACAATTGCTTCCCGACCTTCCCGTTCATGTTCGGAATGTTCTCAGCGAAACCCGTGCTTACGTGCGGGCCGGTCAGCCCGGCAACTTCGCGGGCTTGCGAAATGCCTACGAAAAATCTGAATACCAACGTAAGAAAAGCCGGGCGCGTTTGTTGCCAACAGAACGCGCAAAAGTGCGCCGCGCCGAATGGGATCCGGACCGTCATAATACGACACCCTTGCACTACCGTTGGCAAATTGTTTTCCAGATGTTGGAGGACTTGAGGGACTAGCCATGAAGCACGAAAGTTGGCCAACCTTCTCTTTCACCGATCTGCTCCGGCCACCCGACGGCTGGCAGGTCGAACATGCAATCCTCACCACCTACTCCGCCGACTTGGTGGTGGTCGTAACGGCCCTGCTGGCTCTAACCGGATGTGAACTGGATTACCGCCGCACCGGTAGCCGTGTCGAACTCGTGAAAGCAATCGAGGCACTTCGCGGACGTGTGCGCATCATCGCCCAAGCCAATCGTATCTCTGTCCCACAAAAAAACCGCCCAATCCTAAAGTTGCTGGATAATTTCTTGGCGGTTGTTGAGACCGACGAAAAAAAGAGTTCATGGCATCCAAAGATTGCGCTCGTTCGCTACCATCGCACCGACGATAAGACGGATCGCCAGTGGCGCGTTTGGCTCGGCAGCCGCAATCTCACCCATGCCATGAATTGGGATGCCGGCTTGACGTTGACCAGTCGTGCCGATAACCGTGGACAATCAGTGGCCGGCCTCGCCGATCTCGGTGCCGAGTTGACCACCCGCGCTAAATTGACTGCGCTGATCTCCACTGATGTCAGAAAGGAACTGGCAGCCTTGACTTGGGAGTGTCCCCCCGGCTGCGAAGTGCAGGATATTAGTTTGCTCGGACCAAATCTCGCGGCTGGCTTTCCTTCGCCACCCGCCGACGCGGAACGCGTTCTCGTTGTGAGTCCCTTTCTCGATCCGACTGCGGATTCAAGCATCGTTCGGGAAATTGCTCAATGGGGTGGCTCTCAAACCCAACGCACGCTGATCTCCACGGCGTCAGACCTGCAACGGTTATGGGAGACGGATTCGAATGTGTTTAATGGTTTTGCCAAAGTTTGCACGCTCCCGTATCCGGAATTGTCGGTCGAGGGAACGGAACTGCTCGCGGAGGAAACCCCAGACACCGTGGAAACGGCGGAGGGTGAGAAATTGCCGCCTGCCGGTCTTCACGCAAAACTTTTTCTCGCTTCCAATCGAACACGCCGTCAGCTCTGGATTGGCAGTGCCAACGCGACCCGGCGCGGTTGGGACGGACGCAATTTCGAGATCGTCGCCACGACATTGATCGGACGTGATGCCGCCGATGCGCTTTTGGAATTTGCTTCCACCGGCGAGGCGTTTAAGCCCAGCTCGTCGCCATCCGTCTTGGACGAAAACGAGAAAACCATTGAAGACGCGAGGAAGCTTCTCTCCGGTGCTTGGTCTCTTCGACAAGAAGTGCTCGATGATGAATCTTGGATTGTCGCATCATCGCCCCCGCCGGTGGGCGGTCTCACTGTCCGTCTCGAAGTGGCTGTGCTCGGCGGAACGTGGAACGTATGGCCTGACGGAGCCAGTCGTATGCGCCTTTCCGGCCAGCGACGGACAAACCGTTCCAATCTGCTTCAGGTTCGGTTGTCTTCAGGCGACAGAATGTGCGAATGGATTCAAATCGCGCCTTGCGACCCGCCCCCGGACGAGGCGCGTGATCGTGCCCTCATCGCTCAATATCTCGACCCCCGAACTTTCCTTCTTTGGGTGCGCAGCCTGCTCGCCGACGAAGCCACGCATCCAAACGATGCCGATTGGGATGATGATGGCAACGGGAACAGTGGAACGGACGGTCATGCGGAAAACCGGCCGGAATCGGACCTGATGCCGACGGTGGAGGAAATCTTGCGCGCTTGGGCGCGGGACAAAGATTCATTCCGCAATGCCGATGAAAAAGTCGGAGCCTATCTCGTGGACTTGGAACAACGTGCAGCAGAAAACAATCAGTCTGCTAACGTGGAATTGCTTCAGACATTCCGTAAAACTTGGAACACACTGGCCTCGGAATTACGATGAGCACACGCCAGATCAGCAAACCAAAGGCATTTCAGGAAGCCACCGCCCGGGCGGCATTGGCCACGTTCCATGCCAATGCTGGTCCCAAGCGTTTCTTGATCGCTGATGAGGTGGGGTTGGGCAAAACCGTGGTCGCGCGCACCGTCGTCGCGGAGATGATGCGCGGGAAAAGAACCCCATTGGTCGTCTTCTATTTTGCGTGTAATTTAAACATTGCTCACCAAAATCGCACCAAGTTGCTGGAAATTCTGGAGACGGACGCAGACCAGAAAGCGGCAGCCGCCGGTGCCGACCGACTGACCATCGCGGCCAATTCAGCCAAGCGACCCTGCCATGATCGTTTGCACCTCTATACCCTCACGCCGGACACCTCGGTGCCGCTCTATCGCCGCCGGAGCGGGAGCGGTCGCATCGAGGAGCGCGCACTGATTTTCCGCCTTTTGGCCCGCCGATTTCCAACTCTGGATACAAAAGATTTTTCGGATTTTTGCAGGGGCAAACAGGCGGGTCAGGGTGGTTGGAAGTTGGCGGTGGAAGACCAGGAATCCATCTCCGGGGTGCGCGAAATACAGGATGCGTTTCTCGACGCTCTGGCCGCTGATCAATTCTTGGAACTGGCGCAAGTGGATGCCGAAACAATCGCCGGCGTTGTCCGCCAGCTAAAGCGGTCTCGCCTGATAGGCAGCTTGCGCACGGCCCTCGCCTTAGCCGTGCTCCGCAATGTGAAACCGGACCTTATCATCTTTGACGAGTTTCAAAAATTCCGCGACCTCTTAATTGACCCGCCGCCCAAGCCGGGCAAGAAAACCGAGCCGCTAGACCCGCTAAAGCTCGCGTTGCGCGGTGGCCTGAAGCGCAGCGACGCCGCGATGCTCCTGCTCTCCGCCACTCCTTATCGCCCGTATTCCACCCGTCAGGAGGAACGTGAGGGCTTCTCACCCTACAAGGAATTTTTCGAACTGATAAAATTTCTCTTTTNNGCACAGAGATCCTGTCCAAAGAACCAGATTTTGCCCGGTTGGCACAATTGAAGGCTGAGATTGAAAAAAGGCTTGGCCCGGTTATGAGCCGCACGGAGCGTGCCGACCTTATGGACGCAGATTCACACATCCCCAAAAACCGTCAGCATTCTGTAATTCTCC
>PKZR01000466.1 GCA_003133815.1 Limisphaerales bacterium
GTAGGGAAACACCCCATATCACAGCAAGCTTTTCCAAGTCATCATGGTGTTGATAAGCGGAACGCTCTTCCAAAAATGAGCAGTCCGTGATCACTAATTATGAACTGGAGTCCATTGAACATCACCGTCCGCGTCGGCTGCAATCTTGTTTACGAGACAACCGTGCAGACGTCCGTGCTCTTCGTCCTGAAACCGCGACTGGAAGGCCGGGTGCTCGTGATGCAGGAGCGGCTGTCCTTCGGCATTGGTTTGCCGTCGTATGAATATCAGGACAGTCACGGCAACATCACCTATCGCTCGACCTTCATGCCGGGCAAAAATGAAATCAGGCACGACGCGCTCGTCGCGGTTTCTTCGCTGCCGGACAGCCGGGAGATTCGCGGCAATATCGTGCCGGTGGGGCAACTGCCGCATGAGTTGCTGCGCTACACGCTGCCGAGCCGTTATTGCGATTCGGACAAGCTCATGAATTTTGCGTGGAACCAGTTTGGCCAGATTCAACATGGCCTGCCGCGCGTGCAGGCCATCTGCGACTGGGTTCACAACAACATCGAATACCGATACGGCTCCGGGCGTCCCGATCTTTCCGCGTCCGAAGTGATTGCGCGTCGTCACGGTGTTTGCCGTGATTTCGCCCATGCCGTAATCGCGCTCTGCCGCGCGTTTAATCTGCCCGCACGCTATGTGACGGGACATTTGCCGGACATCGGATTCATTGATCCCGGCACGCCAATGGATTTTCACGCCTACTGCGAAGTCTATCTGGGGCAGGAATGGCTGACCTTCGACGCGCGCTACAATATTCCCCGGATCGGTCGCGTCAAGGTTGCGCATGGCGCGGACGCGGTGGACGGTGCGTTCGCGACAATCTATGGCGAGGCCAACCTGACGTATTTCCAAGTATGGGCTTATCAAGTCAACCCGCAGCAGGTTTCCGTCGGCGACCCTGTTGATTTATCCAAACGGATGGATGGTAACCAGACAGTTCGTTTGAGCTGACAAACAAATTACTCGTGAACAAATCTGGCAGAATAATTCTAATTGTTTTTGCACTGTACCTCGCATCGTTGACACATGCGCAGGAGTTTGCTGCGGACTTTACAAATTCCACAGCTCCGGGAATTGTTGTCCTTCCAAAATCCGTTCCAGATCCAATCGAGCCGTTCAACCGTGCAATGTGGGCTTTCAATGTGGGACTGATGACCGATGTCATCAAACCGACGAGCAAAGTCTATCGATTCGTCGTTGTGAAACCGATCCGCACCGGAATTGGAAATTTCGGAAGAAACCTTACTTACCCGGGACGGTTGATCAACAATCTGCTCCAGGAAAAATGGCGAGGTGCGCGTGATGAAACTTATCGCTTCGTTTGCAACACCACTGTCGGAATAATTGGATTCTGGGACATGGGAACGAAATGGAAGATTCCAAAATCCGACGCGGATTTCGGCCAGACGTTTGGCAAGTGGGGCTGGAAGCCGCAATGTTTTATCATGCTCCCGGTTTTTGGGCCGAGCAACGAGCGCGACACCCTTGGTCTCGCTGCCGACGCGGCCGCAAATCCGCTGCTCTACATCGCGCCCTATGACTTCGTCGCGAACAATCCGCTGACATGGCTCGGTCCTTACACTTATTTCACCTACGCGGTCATGTATAACGATTTGTCCGACAGCGTGGGCGAATATGTGCGCTTCAGTCAGGCGGAAATGGATCCGTATTCGGAGGTTCAATATGCATGGACGTTCGCGCGGGCGAACCGCGTGGCGGATTTCCAGGCGAAGGGAAAACCGGACGAAGCCACGCTCGAGACTATCGAATCTGTCTTCTTCACCTATCAGGACGCTGATTTTCCGGGTCACGGCAAAACCAAGTCAGCCTTGATCCCGGCGACGGGCCGGAAATTGAAATTCACGTTTTGGTTGCAACCCGGAAAAGCGCCGTTGGTCTATATCGTTCCCGGCCTCGGTTCGCATCGTCTGGCCGAAAACTCGCTGGCGCTAGCCGAGTTGATTTACAATAACGGTTTCTCCGTTGTGAACGTCAGCAGCCCGTTCAATTCCGAGTTCATGGAAAATGCCTCCACCGCCGCGCTGCCCGCTTATCTGCCTGCGGACGGCCACGATTTGCACGTCGCTCTCACAGAAATTGATCGTCGCTTGAACGGGCTGTATCCGGGCCGGTTGGGCGACAGGGCGTTGATGGGCTATTCCATGGGCGCATTCGATTCGTTATACATCGCGGCCACCGAGCCGACGAACCAACCAACTGACGCGTTGAAACCTGGCGAAGGAGATTCGTTGATCAAATTCGACCGCGTCGTCGCCATCAATTCACCTGTGAGGCTGGAGTATGGAATTTCCAAGCTGGACGAATTTTATCGCGCACCGTTGGAGTGGCCGGAGACCAACCGGGCCGATTACATTGAAAATACTTTTCTCAAGGTGGCCGTCTTGAGCAAGCTCACCCTCACGCCACGAGTCTCGCTGCCGTTTAACTCCACCGAATCCAAATTTCTCATCGGCATGACGTTCCGGTTTATGCTGCGCGACATCATTTACAGCAGCCAGCGGCGGAACAATCAGGGCGTCCTGCAACATCCCATCCATAATTTCCGTCGAGAGCCGGTCTATCAGGAAATCCTCAATTATTCCTACGACGATTATTTTGAGAAACTTGCGATTCCGTATTACGAATCCCACGGCCTTGGAACGAATGCGCCAGCGACACTGCAAAAATCCGGCGACCTGCGCACGTATGATGCAGGACTGCGCGTCAACCCGGACATCCGCATCATCGTGAATGAAAATGATTTTCTTCTGGCCGATGAAGACCTCACATGGCTTCGCACCACATTTGCGGCGGATCAGCTGACTGTTTTCAATCGCGGTGGACACTTGGGGAATCTTGTCAATCCGACCGTGCAAAAAACAATTTTGGGAGCGCTGGCGGGTTTGAAACCAGCCCCGACCAAATTGAGCCGGTAGGGTAATGCCCCATGGAAGAGTTCACGCCAACCGGTTAATTTCTTCAAAGAAAGAATATAAATCCAACATGAAAATAATTCTGTTTATAACCGGCATGATAACCCTCCTCACCACCAGCGGATGTCTTGTTGATGACGGCGGCGGACGCCGGCACGGGGGATATGAACGTCACGATGCGGTCGTCGTGGGGCCTCCAGTTCTCGTGGTGCGACCGCCGGAAGTCATCGTGCGGTAGTTTGAGTTCGTGACGAAAATGTCCGACAGAAAGATTCCATTAACCGCCAAAGTGGCCGTCACCGCCTTTCTTGCCGTGCTTGTTCCGGTCTATCTGCATGCCTATGGGCCGACTAATTTTTTATGGTTTTGTGACGCCTCGCTCATTCTCACGGTGGCGGGCATGTGGCTGGAAAGTCCGATTCTCGTGAGCATGTGCGCCGTGGGAATCCTGCTACCGCAATGCCTCTGGCTCGCGGACTTTGGCGTCAACCTGCTGGGGTTTCATTTTCTGAACCTGACCAGTTATATGTTCGACCCCGCGCTGCCGCTGTTCACTCGTGCGATTTCGCTGTTTCACGGCTGGCTTCCCATGCTTCTCGTCTGGCTCCTGTTCCGACTTGGCTATGACCGGCGGGCTTTACCCGCGTGGACTGTGGTGGCCACAGGTCTGGGCTTCATTTGCTATCTTTTCACTCCGCCCGCCGGAGCGCATCCGGCCAATCCAAATGTCCCTATTAATATAAATTATCTTTACGGATTCAATGACCGGCAGCCGCAACACTGGATCAACCAAAATCTTTATGTCATCCTGTGGCTGGGCGTGCTATGGCTCGCGGCTTTTCTCCCCACCCATATGGTATTGTGTAAAATCTTCGCTTCAAAGACGCAGCCACGTTAAACACGCTGGGCAAAGCTGCGCGGAATTAGGATACAAGTTGGAAATCGAGCAGGTTCAGCCTATAGGTGATCTTTGAAGAGCGCGAATGTTCCACCATGATTTTTGGTTTGGATGAATCCGTCCAAACGCCCAGTTTTTAAGTATGTACAAACTCACACCGAGTTTCGCAGCAAGGATGTTTTTGCCGTTTTGTTGCCTAAACGATGAAAGAAAAACGATTGTTGTTTTTGACAAATCAAAGGAGAATATCATCCAATTTCATTAGTGGTTTATTTGATGAGCAATTCCATTAAATTGTCTTGGCAGATTTTCATCTGCCTTGTTGCGGGTGTCATGTTGGTTGAGTGGAATGCAATTGCTGGCGATATCGTTGCTGCTCCCATTCGCAACATCTCCGCCGACTGGCAAAACATTCAAGGCCCGCATTCGGAATTATTTCACGGGTGCATCGGAGCGGGACGCGCGGCGGAAGGGTTGCGCGCCGACTGGCAGCGACAATTGCAAATGTGCCAGGACGAAATCGGTTTCAAATCCATCCGCTTTCATGGACTGCTGTGCGATGACATGGGCACCTACTCTGAAACCAAGGACGGCAAGCCACGCCACAATTTTCAATACATTGACCAGCTTTATGACGCGCTTCTGGCGATGAAAATCAAACCGTTTGTGGAAATCAGTTTCATGCCGGATGAGCTCGCGAGCGGCAATCAAACCATTTTTTGGTGGAAGGCAAATGTCACGCCGCCAAAATCCTGGGACAAATGGGATGATTTGGTCAAAGACCTCGTCGCGCACTGGACTGCGCGTTACGGCGCTGATGAAGTGAAGCGTTGGAATTTTGAAATCTGGAACGAGGCGGATTATCCCGCGTTTTTTGCACCGCATGACCCGAAACACCGACGCGCCGAGTATTTTCACCTATACGCGCACACGGCGGCGGACATAAAAAGTGTGAATGCAAATTATTCCGTCGGCGGCCCGGCAGGTTCGCAGACCATTTGGATTCAGCCACTGATCGAATTCTGCCGTACCAATCATTCGCCGCTGGATTTCATCAGCTTTCACACTTATGGCCTCGGAAGCGGCACCAGCGGCTTGGACGAAAACGGCGACCAATTTCTTTACCTCGGCAATAATCTGCATGCGCCCGCTGACACCATGGCGACCGGGCGTAAACTGGTGGACGAAACCACCCGCACGAATCTGCCAATTCATGTCACCGAATGGAGCGCGTCCTACTCGCCGCGCGATCCGATCCACGATTCCTATTTTTCTGCTCCGTATATTTTGGAGCAATTCAAGCACGCGGAACACGGAATCGCCTCCATGTCATATTGGACTTTCACCGACATTTTCGAGGAAAATGGACCGCCAATGACGCCTTTTCACGGCGGCTTCGGACTGCTGAATTTTCAAGGCATAAAAAAACCAGCGTATTTTGCGTATCAATTCATGAATCAGATCGGCGCGACGGAGTTGAAAAACAGCGATCAGCAGTCGTGGATCTGTCGCGATAAAATAGGCGGCGCACAAATTTTATTATGGGATTTGACCCGCTTGGCTGACGCGACTGTTCCCAATCAGACAGTGTTTCGCAAATTGCAACCGGCCAAGTCAAAGGGCAGCGTGGAAGTGAATTTGGTAAATGTGCCGCCGGGAAATTATATGCTTACGTTGCGGGAGATTGGGTTTGAAAAAAACGATGCCTATTCGGCCTATTTGGAAATGAATTCTCCATCGCAATTAACCCGTGCCCAGGAAGCAAAATTGCGCTCCGTCGCGAGCGGTCAGCCGGAATTTGAGCGTGATGTGAAAATTGGTGCGGATGGAAAATTCAGCGCGACACTGCCGCTGCGTCAAAATGACGTGCTACTGCTCACTTTGACGCGGCGATGATTTTTAAGGAATCGTCCAAAATAAATACTGTTTGTAACAGTATGCGTCGCTTTCGGTATTTGAATTGGAGTGTTTGCTGGCGTGCGAAAAAAGTTATGCGCTCACAGAATGTGAACGACTGCGCTTTGGAAAGCAATGGGTTCGCGAACCTCCAAATTTCCACAGACGGGACAGATTTTCATCGGCTTTCAATGGCGGCAGCAATGCTGTTGACGGTTTGCATTGTCTTGCGTGCGACTTCCGTGTCTGAAATTTTCAGTCCGTAATTTTTGTCAAGTGCCACAACAAGCTGTAGTGCATCCACCGAATCCAGGCCCAGGCTGCCCGGTCCGAACAGTGCCTGATCATCTGCAATTTCCCCCGCGTTGATTTTCAGCATCAGGTTTTCGACAAGCATCTGCTTGATCTGCTCCTTGAGTTCAGTTGAATCGTTCATCGTAAAAGAAAAACTGTAATTTAACTCGCATCTGCGCAAGCCAGAAAACGCGCGCCGACCGCCTGTTGGTTCACGCCGACCACGCTTATGTTCGCGGCGGTGAACTCCGATTGCCGGATGCTTTCGCAAGCTGCAACACACTGCCACGCGGCAAAAGCCACGAATGCCTCGCCAAGAATTGCCTTGGGCGCGAGTCGTGCGCCGGCCCAATCTTTCCAGGCAGCATTTTCGGCGGCGTCTTGTTCGCCGCAGCAAAGCAATTCGTTCGGGGCACAGCTTGGCAGATGCGCCCGCATTCTGCGCGCCGTTTCGAATCGAGACTGGCTTTGCGTAAATGGAAACGAATCGGTGATGACGGTTAGTTCGGCAATGGCACCAGAACCAGAATCTTTCTTCAACAAGATCGCGCCCGCGCCCGCGCCATGTATTGTTTTGCGTCGAAACAATTTCATCGCATCAGCCACAATCCAATCAGTTTCTTCTGCGCCGATAACCAGACAGGCATCCACTTTGCCATCGGTAAGCCACTGGGCGGCGATGGCGACACCCTGCAAAAACGTTCCGTCATCCCCGACGAGCGTGTAGCTGATCATCTCTGAGCCAAGAAATGCAGCAAGATGGCTGGCCGGCGCGTTAAACACGGTTTCTGGAAAGATTATTGGGCTGGCTGTTCTGGGATTTTGCAAAACTTCCTCATAAAACCGGCGTGAATAATTCACGCCGCCAGCCATCACTCCCACAATAATGCCAAGCCGTATCCTTCCGCCTTGCACGAGCGAAACATTTTTGCCCAGCGCTTCAAGCGCGGCGGCAACAGTAAATTGTGCAATTAAATTTGCCCGTCGCAAACGAGGGTGATCAAAAAATACAGGACGAGAAACCGGCTCCGGAACGGGACGGACGTGAAGCGGCTTTTTCCAGCCTGGTCGCACCATGGTTTGTGCTTGTACTGGTGAATTTCTTTTCAAGGCGTCGCGCAATGCCGGCACACCCCAACCCGCCGGTGAAACGGCGCCAAGCCCGTGGACAAAAATCCTGCTCACGGCCACCTCCTGAAAATGAGCGACGCATTTGCACCGCCGAAGCCAAAGGAATTTGAGAGCGCCGTACCTATTTTTTTGTCAACGGGCTGCCGCACAATTTCGAAATTGCACGCGGGATCAATTTTGTGCAGTGAAGTTTGCGGAGGCAGCCATTGACCGCGCAATGCCATCAAACAAGCGACTGCTTCCACTGCGCCCGCTGCGCCGAGCAGATGACCGCTGCAGCTTTTTGTCGAACTCACTGGCAGATTTTTTGCGTAGTCGGTCGCCCAACGATTGATTGCGACGGATTCCGTGGCGTCATTATGCGGCGTAGCTGTGCCGTGTGCGTTGACATAATGAATTTGCTCCGGCGAGATTTTTGCACACGCGCATGCAGAGGTCATCGCGGTAAAGGCAGCTTTACCTTCGGGATGCGGCTGCGTCAAATGATGTGTATCGGTCGTCGCGCCGTAGCCGGTGATCTCGCCGAGAACTTCCGCATTCCGTTTTCGCGCATGTTCGAGCGTTTCCAAGGTCAGGATTGCCGCGCCTTCGCCGAGCGTCAATCCGTCGCGTTGCGCGTCAAATGGGCGGCAAGGCGTGGGTGAAAGCGCCTGGAGCGAATCAAACCCGGCAAAGGTCAACTGGCAAAGCGAGTCGTAGCCGCCGGTCAGGATTTTCTCCGCATGCCCGCCTCGTAGCGTTTCAAAAGCGTGGCCGATGGCGTTCGCGCCAGACGCGCAGGCGTTGGAAACAATTGTGACGGGGCCGGAAAAATCGAAGGCGTTGCACAAATCAAGTCCCTGCTGCTGGGCTTGATAATGCACGACTCGCGTCGGCTGCGCTTTTTTGGAGTACGGAAATCGGACGGCCTGCTGAAGATAATTTTCGCCGAAGGCCATTTCACCGCTGGTTGTCCCGATCACAACTGGCAGATTCTCCACTGCATTCCAACCAGCCTGCGTCCATGCCTCGTGTGCGGCGATCAAAAGCATTTTTGAGGCGCGGTTTAAACGGCAGATGCTGTTCGGGGATAATTTGGTGGTCGGCAGTTCGGCCGGCAAATCCACCTCCGCCGCGATTTTTGACCGCTGCCGCGATACGTCGAACAAGGTCACCGGACGAAACGCGTTCCGCCCGGCGCGAAAACCTTCCGCATTTTTTTGCCAGCCGATGCCGAGTGCCGTGACAATTCCCGCACCCGTGACGACGACGCGGTTTGCGCCGGTCGGATCCGAATTTTTTGGCGCGGGGAAAAGCACGCTTCAATTATGCCTTCGCCATTTCGGAAATTTTTCCGACGGCGGCTTTGTTCGTCCTTTTGCCGAGATAAAAATCCACCAGACCGGTCTTAGACGGCGCGAGACCTTCGGCTGAAATCGCATTCAGCACGCGTTCTTCGGTCATTATGAAACGGTCGCGTTTGTAAATGACGTAATCGCCGCGCACATCCGTCGGCGTCAGATTGATCGTGACGAGGTTCGCGCCCGCGCGCAGGCCGCGCCGGTAGCCATCCTGCTCCGTCAGGTTAAATGCGCTGACCGCCGGAATGATCCACTCAGGGCGCATCAGCCGCAGCGCGCTGACGCAATTGAAAGTCCAGTCGGAATTTGCCGTGGGATTTTGGGCGAGCGGCGTCTCCTCGCCTGGAATGAAGGGGCTGACGCTGCAACCGTCCAGCGGCAGCGAGCACGCAAGTTCAAGGTTTTTCAATAAATCGGCTGGCGTTTGACCAGGCAGGCCGATGATGAAGCCGGAACTCACATTCCAATTGTTTTCCGCGAGCTGGCGGATGTGCCGCAGCCGTTCCGCCAAAGTGCCGGGGGCTTCGAGTTGCTCATATTGCCTAGCATCACCGCATTCAAACTTCATGATGAAGATGCTCGCGCCTGCGTCCTGCAATTCATCGTAATGATCTTGCGAAAGAGTTCCGAGGCAGACGCTGATGCCGAGCGGCGTTTCGCGCCGCAAGATTTCGATGAGCGGTAAAACCACCTCGCGTACGGCCACGGGGTCTTCACCGGCTTGAATATTCACGTCGGTGACGCTGGCCGGGCGGTGATGGATCAAAAGTTCGGCAAGCTGTTCGTGTTTCGCGCGGAAGCGCGCCAGGGTGCGATTGTCGCGGCGCATCCCGCAGTAGGAACAATTTTCTCGGCAAAAGTTCGAGACTTCGACCACGGCACGCACAAAAACCTTTTCGCCAAATTGGATGCGCGTCGTTGCGGCGGCTCGTTCATGCAATGCCGTCTGCGATGCGCCATTCAAGGCGAGTTCAGATTCAGTCGGAAAATATCCGTAACGTGACACTGGCTAAGGATAATAGCCAGACATGCCGGGCGCAACCAGTGGGGTGAACACCCCATATACAATGATCGGGGCATATGCATCTATCTCCGCAAAAATTTCGCCACCGCTTCAGTGCGCGTTCGCACCTGCAATTTTTCGTAGATGCGGCGGATATAGGTGTGGACGGTCTCGTAGCTGATGCCGAGTTTCTCCGCGATCTCCTTGTAGATTAATCCCTGGCTCAAAAGATCAAGCACCTGTTGTTCGCGCTCGGAAAGGCTTTCGGCCTGCGCTTCCGCCACTGGCGACCGTTGGAACGATTGCACGACCTTGCGCGCGATGTGCGTTGTCATCGGCGATCCGCCGCGTTTAACCTCCTCAATCGCTTCGAGCAATTCCTTGCCCGCCGTGCGCTTGAGCATATAGCCGCTCGCGCCCGCCGCCAGCGCGTCAAAAATGTTTTCCGTGTCCTCATAAACGGTGAGCATCATCACTTGGATTTCCGGCGCGATTTTTTTTAACTGCCGGACACATTCGACGCCGTTCATGCCGGGCAAATTTATGTCCATCAGCACCACGTCGGGTTTCGCCTGCGGCAAATCCTTTAGCGCATCCTCGGCGTTTGAGTAGTGGCTCACGCAACGAAAGCCGTCGGCGCGTTTCAGCACACGCACGAGCGTCTCGCGCAGTTTGTCGCTGTCCTCGACAATGGAAACGGCGATGGGCATAGATTCAATTTTTCCCGCGTGGAATTTTCAGGCGAACAACCATTCCGCCGTTTGTTCCGCCGGAAATGGAAAAGTTTCCGTGAATGTCAGCCATGCGCCTTGCCATGTTGCGAAGACCATTTCGATTTTGCGGTGCAGATTGATTTCCGACACCGCGGCCATTGTCTTCAATTTCCAAAATAAAATCGCGCGGTAGCAATTGCAATCGAATCCAGACTTCGGACGCCTGAGCGTGCTTGACGACGTTATTAACAGCTTCCTTAAACGCGAGAAAAACATTGTGGCGGACTTCCGGCGGAATCGTGATCGCGGGCAATTGCGTCGGCAAATCCACGCGATAACGCAATCCGGCTAGTGCGAAATATTCCTGCGCGTATTTGCAGGCATAATTGGCGAGGCCTTCCAGCGTGTCGTTGGACGGATTGATAGCCCAGACAATTTCATCAAGCGAATGCGTCGTCTCTCTCGCTGTTTCAGTAATTTGCTTTGCGTGCGACTCGATTTCGTCCGGTAAATTTTTGTCGGCCCCGGCCATTTCGCCAAGCAGGGCGACTTGCGTGAGGTTTGCGCCAAGCTGGTCGTGCAAATCGCGCGCAATCCGCGAGCGTTCTTTCTCCAGAGCCTCCTTTTGTTTGTGCAATTGCAATACACGCCGCAATTTTTGCGTGGAAATAAATCGCACGATTGCCGCGACGATAGCCAAGGCAAAAATAATTGCAGTGATGCGAAACCAATTGGTTTGCCAGAAATATGGCTGAACGGTGATTTCAAGGACGCTGCCGGTTTCATTCCAAATGCCGTCTTCATTTTCCGCGGTGACGTGGAAATGATAAATTCCCGGCGGCAGTTTCGGATAGCGCGCGACACGTTCGGCACCGACGTCCGCCGGTGCTTTCTCGTGACCTTCTAACCAGCATTTGAAGCGTGCAGCATCTGGCGCGGAAAAATTCAGCGCAGTATAATCAATTTCCAATTGTTCATAGCCCGGCGGGATGACGATGGATTGCGACCACGCCGAATCTAACAAATTTGTTTTTTGTTCAACGCCATCAACGCGGACCGATTCGATCAAAACTTGCGGCGGCTGCAAGTTGGGTT
>PKZR01000332.1:0-695 GCA_003133815.1 Limisphaerales bacterium
TATTACAAGGCCATGCTGCGTTCCATCGCCGGACATTTTAACATCGACCTCCAGACACCTTACAAAAATTTGCCGGACGAATTTAAAAAGGCATTGATGAATGGATCGGGTGGTGACGATGTTGATTTTAAATTCTGGCGCGGTGGAAAAATCAGCACGATTTCGCGACCTTTCGAAGGCGTGCTGCCCAATCTCGAACGGCTTGCGACGGAAAGCGAAAGCGAATTCGTCCGCAATCGGCTCAAGCAATACATGAGCCCGCAATTTTGCGACGCCTGCAAAGGCAGGCGTCTGAAGCCGGAAATTCTCGCGGTGACGCTGGGAGTCGCTGAGTTTTCCTCGCAATTCAAAACGCAGAGTTCAAAATCCAAAACCCTCAAAATCCCCGGGTTGTCCATAATGGATGTCTGCTCATTGTCCGTCGAAAAGGCCGACGATTTCTTTGACAAGCTCAAGCTGACGGAGTTCGAATTGAAAATCGCCGCCGAAGTCATCAAGGAAATNNGCGGCACGTTGAGCGGCGGCGAAGCGCAGCGCATCCGGCTCGCCACGCAAATCGGCGCGGCGCTCGTCGGAGTCCTTTACGTTTTGGACGAACCGAGCATCGGCCTGCACCAGCGCGACAACGATAGGCTGCTTCATACTTTGAAAGGCCTGCGAGATCTGGGCAACACGGTTCTCGTGGTGGAGCATGA
>PKZR01000332.1:826-6267 GCA_003133815.1 Limisphaerales bacterium
AGAGCACGCTGGTCAGCGACATTTTGCAGCGGGCGTTGTTCCGCAAATTCTACGGCTCCAAGGAACGTCCCGGCGAACATCGCGCAATGAAAGGTTTTGAAGGCCTGGACAAGGTCATCGTGATTGACCAGTCACCGATCGGCCGCACACCGCGCAGCANNCGTCAAGGGCGGCCGCTGCGAAAAATGCGAAGGCGACGGAGTGCTGAAAATTGAAATGAATTTTCTGCCGGCGGTTTATGTGACGTGCGAGGCGTGCAATGGCAAGCGCTACAACCGCGAAACCTTGGAGATATCCTACAAGGGCAAGAACATAGCGGACGTTTTGGACATGACTGTCGAGGAGGCGGTGACATTTTTCCGCGCAGTGCCAAAAATTTATGATCCGCTGCTGACACTGGCGGAGGTCGGGCTTGGATACATTCATCTGGGACAGCAGGCGACGACCTTGAGTGGCGGCGAGGCGCAGCGTGTGAAGCTGGCGACAGAATTGAGCCGCCGGGCCACGGGTAAAACCTTTTACATCTTGGACGAGCCTACAACCGGACTGCACTTCCACGACGTGGCAAAGCTGCTGGAAGTATTGTTCCGCCTGCGCGACGCGGGGAACACCCTGCTCATCATCGAACACAACCTGGACGTGATCAAGACGGCGGACTGGATCATTGACCTCGGCCCCGAAGGCGGTTCCGGCGGCGGAAAAATCATTGCCGAAGGGCCACCGGAAAAAATCATCCGCTGCGCGGAGAGCTTTACGGGGCAATATTTGAGGAGTGTTTTGGGCTGAACCATTGCGCTTTCCGCTTTTTTCATCCAGCCGTGTGGTTTAGATTCTGTGCATGAAATTGTTCCGGCGATGGTCATTGATTTGGTTAGCGCTCGTTCTGGGCTGCGGACAGATCTTTGCCGCCAGCGCGCGCGAAAACCGGGCATACTCGGCGGCGGTCAAGGCGTTTCAAGACGGAATGTGGAGCCGCGCGGAAATGGAGTTTGACCAGTTCAACAAGATCTATCCAAATTCCACCAATGCTCCGCAGGCTGTGTTGTTGCAGGCGCAGGCGGAATTCAAGCAGGGGGAACTAACCAACGCCATGGCACTTCTGGCCGACACCGGCAACATGGCGAAGGCCGGCACCTTGGCCGATCAATATGTCTACTGGACCGGCGAGGCGCAGTTTCAAAATGCGGATTATTCCGATGCGGCGAAAACATGGATCGAATTTGAACAAAAATTTTACGAATCACCGTTGCGGCTCCATGCCGTCGTGGACGCGGCGGCTGCGCTTGTGCAAAATGGCGACTGGCAACAGACGGTTGACCTGCTTGAGGAAACAAACGGTGTGTTTCAAAGCACCGTGCGAATGGATTCCGCCAACGAACTGGTCTCGCGAGGGCGCTTGCTGCTGGCGCAGGCAAAGTTTGCGCTGAAGGATTTGGACGGCGAGTTCACGGTATTGACATCGCTGAATTCACAAACACTCAAGCCGGATCTGGACTGGCAGCGAGCATATCTTCTTTACCAGAACAGGGACGCGGCGGGTGATTTCGGCGCAGCACTGGCGGCTTCAACCAACCTGCTCCAAATTGCACAGCAAGCAAAAACGTCCGGCTTGGACACCGAAAGCGTGGCCATGCACGCGGAGGCGTTGGAAAAATCCGGCCTCACAAATGAGGCGATCGCCGCGTATCAGGAAAATCTCACCAACAGCGCTTCGGCCGGACAGCAGCGGCAGGCCGTATTGAAGGTCGCAGAACTAGCCATCGCTCAAGGACAATTTCCTATCGCGACGAATGCGTTGGAGACTTTTCTCGCGGAGTTTCCCGGTTCACCGGCCGCGGACATTGCATTGCTGACGTTGGGCGAATTGCAATTGAAAAATTACGTCGCGCAGCAGTCAGTCGCGACGAATGATTTGCAGGAGGCGCGGACCAATTTCGACCAGTTCACCGCGACGTTCACGAACAGCCCGCTCATCGGCAAGGCGTATCTGGATCGGGGCTGGTGCGACTGGCTCGCATGGATAATTTCAGGCAGCGTTTCGGATATCTCCAACAGCTTTTCTAATTTCAAAATGGCGGCGGAAAACTTGCCGTTCTCGGAAGATTTGGCGGTGGCCAGGTTCAAGCTTGGTGACGCACTGTTCGCCCAAAACAACTATTTGGGTGCCCAGACGAATTACGAGTCGGTGGTGGATGATTTCACGAATTTTCCGGCTGTCGGCGAGGCGCTTGGCTCGCAGGCACTTTATCAACAGTTGCGCGCAAGCCTGAAACTGAACGATTTGAGCGGCGCGACCAATGCGTTGGCGCGAATTTGGGAGATTTATCAGACGCGCGGACTTGCCACAAACAATATCCTGCTCACCAGCTTCCTGCTCACTGGTGAGGGCATGACGGATTTGAACCAGCCGACGAATGCGCTGGCGATATTCCAAAAAATAAAGGAATTATCACCCGATTCAGTTCAATTGCCGGAAGTGGATCTGGCCATGGCGCGGGCTTACGAGCAGGAAGGCGACTGGACGTCGGCCATCGGCGTCTATGAAGCATGGTTGAAACAATTCAGGGCGAACACGACTTTATTGCCGCAGGTGGAATATGCGCGGGCCTGGGCGAATTTCCAGGCGGGTGATGAGACAAATGCCTTCCTGTTGTTCACGAATTTCGTCACTCAATTCTACGCGAATCCATTGGCACCTGTGGCACAATGGTGGGTCGGCGACCATTTTTTCCGTGCGGGCGATTTCGTGGATGCGGAAAGAAATTATGAATACGTCTTCCAGAACTGGCCGGAGTCCCAACTGGCCTATCCGGCGAAAATAATGGCCGGGCGCGCCGCCATGGGGCGCGGCAGTTATGAGGACGCGACCAATTATTTCACGAGCCTGACTGACGACACGAATTGCCCGCCGGACTATGACGCACAGGCTTTGTTCGCCTACGGCGACGCTTTGGTGCAAATGCCGTCGCCGGACACAAACAACCCGCTGGCAAATTTCAATCTGGCGGTTGCCGTGTTCAAAACAATCTGCCAGAAATACCCGGCAAACGGATTTGGCGCGCGCGCATGGGGCGAAACCGGTGATTGTTATTATCAATTGGGCGACTATGTTTCCGCCACAAATGCCTACTCGCAGGTTTATTTCAACACGAATTCCTTAGCAGACATTTCGGCGCGCAGCCAGGCCCAAATCGGTTTCGGTCTGGCACTGGAAAAAATTGCTGCGACGGAGACCGGCACGAATCAAACGGAATTGCTCGTTCAGGCGCTGAACAACTACCTCTATGTTTTTGACGGGCAAAATCTGAGAGGCAATGAACAGTCGGATCCATTTTGGTTGAAGGAAGCCGGGCTTCACGCGGCGCCATTGGTGGGGTTGTTGAACAATGCGACGACGGAAATATTATTTTACAAAGATCTTGAATCTGCACTGCCACAACTTACAGATTCCATGGAAAAGAAGATTGCCGCACTGTCGGCGGATAAAAATTGAATTACGGCTCGTGTTTGACACCCGGGCAATGCAAGTCTAGCTTTAAAAACAATGACTGAAACCATCACAACTGAAACCGTCGTCGGACTGACGGCGCGGGCCGCTGAGGAATGCAGGTCTCTGCTGCCGCTTGCCGAAAACGCCGGGAAAAGTTTCCGGATTTATGTCGAGCAAGGCGGCTGTTCGGGAATGCAATACGGCATGGTCTTCGACGAGAAACGCGATGGTGATTTGAGCGCGGAACAGCATGGTGTGCAAGTCATTGTTGACCCGGTAAGCGCGCAATACCTGCGCGGCACGGTGGTGGATTTCAGCGACGCGATGGTCGGCGGAGGTTTCAAGATTTCAAATCCAAACGCCAAGCAAAGCTGTGGCTGCGGCAAGTCCTTCGAGGCTTGAGCAAATTTGATTCCTTGCTCAGGGCAGACAATGCCGTTTCATGTCATGCGATATGGCTTTAATTTGCGAGGCAACAGCCTTTTCAACTGCTTGACGCAGCAAACAAATCATTCTAGCTTCACTTTGTTCGGGGAGCCAAATCGCCGCAAGGTGACGCTGAGAGTTTGACGCGCGAGCGCCAATGACCCGTGAACTTGAACCGGATAATGCCGGCGCAAGGAGCCACTCACCTAGCGGCTAATGCGCGCTGCGCCTTCGCAAAGGTTTTCCGGCTCTCCACTCTCAACTAAAAACCAGCAACTAATTTATGATCGCCACCAAAGAATCGTTCGAACCGCACAGCAGCGAGCAACTGCCGGCCAGCAAAAAAGTTTACGTCGCCGGCGTGCTGCATCCCGAAATCCGCGTGCCGATGCGCGAGATCGAGGTGAGCGACACCAAGTCCTACACCGGGGCGATTGAGAAGAACGCGCCCGTGCGCGTCTATGATTGCAGCGGGCCGTGGGGCGATCCGGCGTTCACCGGCACGTCCGACGAAGGCCTGTCCGCGCTGCGCCGCGAATGGATTTTGAAGCGCGGCGACGTGGAGGAATACGAAGGCCGCGAAGTGAAGCCGCAGGACAACGGCTATCTTTCAGGCAAGCATGCCGAGTTCGCCAGCGCGGCGGAGAAGAACCGGCTCGTGGAATTTCCCGGTCTCAGGAGCCAGCGCCGCCGCACGCTGCGCGCGAAGGCGGGCAAGGTGGTCACGCAGTTGCAATACGCCCGCGCCGGCATCATCACGCCNNGACAAGCAGCACGCCGGTTCGCAGCAGCTCGTGAGCAGTGAGTTTACGCCATCCGTCTTCCGCAAATTCCCGCAGCGCATTCCGAAGGAAATCACGCCGGAATTTGTTCGCAGCGAAGTTGCCGCCGGCCGCGCCATCATTCCGGTAAACATCAATCATCCGGAAAACGAGCCGATGATTATCGGTCGCAATTTCCTCGTGAAGATCAATTCCAATATCGGCAACAGCGCCGTGGCGTCGAGCATCGAGGAGGAAGTCGAGAAGATGCGCTGGTCCATCAAGTGGGGCGCGGACACCGTCATGGATTTGTCCACCGGCAAGAACATCCACGCCACGCGCGAATGGATTTTGCGCAACTCGCCCGTGCCCATCGGCACCGTGCCGATTTATCAGGCGCTCGAAAAAGTCAATGGCCGCGCCGAAGACCTGACTTGGGAACTCTTCCGCGACACCCTCATCGAACAGGCCGAGCAGGGCGTGGACTATTTCACCATCCACGCCGGTGTGCTCCTGCGCTTCGTGCCGATGACGGCCAATCGCATGACGGGAATCGTCTCGCGCGGCGGCAGCATCATGGCCAAGTGGTGCCTCTCGCATCACCAGGAGAACTTTCTCTACACGCATTGGGACGACATCTGCGACATCATGGCCAAATACGATGTTTCCTTCTCCATCGGCGACGGCCTGCGCCCCGGCTCGATTGCCGACGCCAACGACAAAGCCCAGTTCGGTGAATTGGAGACCCAGGGCGAACTCACCAA
>PKZR01000332.1:6330-6612 GCA_003133815.1 Limisphaerales bacterium
ACCTCGGCCTGCCGAACAAGAAGGACGTGAAAGACGGCGTCATCACCTACAAGATCGCGGCGCACGCGGCGGACCTGGCCAAAGGTCATCCCGGCGCGCAATACCGCGACAACGCCATTTCCAAGGCGCGCTTTGAATTCCGTTGGGAAGATCAATTCAACCTCGCCCTCGACCCCGTGACCGCGCGCGAATTCCACGACGAAACCCTGCCGCAGGACGGCGCCAAGACCGCGCATTTCTGCTCCATGTGCGGCCCGCACTTCTGCTCGATGAAGATCACCG
>PKZR01000379.1 GCA_003133815.1 Limisphaerales bacterium
AACGCGAAGCAGGAGCCGGTCGGCTTGGTAGATTCGCAGGATCTACCGAAGTTGAAAATTGTTTAGCAATCGGCTTCGATTCAGGTTTGATAAACGACAAGATTAGATTTCCAAAATCCAAGGCCGATGCCGGCGCGAACAATCGCAGGCTGCCGGCCGGCTGGCCACATCGCCAGTAATTCCGGGGCTGAAATGTAATTCAAGTTTTCCTCGTGGGACCAGAAATCGTAACGAGTTTTGCGAAGCAACCAGCGGAACCAGGTTTTTGGCAGATAGTGAATCAATGGCAGGCAAGTGTGGGTTTCAATGGGAAAGCTGCTATTGGGCACCGCAAGGAAACGGCGGGGTGCGACGCGGCACATTTCGGCGATGAATTTGTTTTGGTGCATCCGCGAGCCGGCGTGTTCAAGCACGGCATTGCAATAAACAATGTCGAAGGCGTTGTCATCAAATGGAAGCGGTTCGCCAGCCGCAATCCGGACATGGCGCACGCCGGGGTAGGCGGCGAGAATCAATTTACCATCGCTCAGGCTGGCACAGGTCAGTACTTCCCGGTGCGGGTAAAGTTGTTCGAGCATATTTGCTTCGATGCCCGTGTCATCACTGGTTCCGATGTCCAGAATGAGATCTTTAGGCTTGGGCTGTAATTTTTGCATGAAGAGTTCATGCACGCGCCGCCGGGCAATTGTTGAAATACGGCGGGCGAACCCCATGCTTCCAGTATGCTGGTAATAGTTTCCATCTACCGTGTTGAAGGGGGCACTCATGACTTATGGTTGTCGGTTTGAGTGGTGATAAATTCATCTGTCGCATGATTGGCATCGTGCGTTTGGCCGACAACTTTTATCGGATCAATCTTCACAAACCGCAACCATGCCAGGGCTTTCAACCATGTCAGGGGATCGCGGAACATCCTCACTTTTTTGCCTTCCTTGAATGAGCGCGAACGATAGTTCACAGGCAGTTCTATCGGGTGATATCCCTTGCGGATGAGCTTGATGAGCAGTTCAAAATCAAAATCAAAACGGTTGCATTCAAATTCCAGCCCGTAAAGGCAGTCGCGGCGAAAGACCTTGAACATGGTGAATGGATCGCGTAGCCGCTGCAAGAACATCACGTTGATGAGTGTTGTGAAGAACCAGTGACCAAGATTGACCAGCAGGCTCAAGCCATGTTGCCCGGTGAACCGCCGCATTTTCCAGACGTTGCGTCCGCCGTGCCGTGAGCCGAGCACGAACGCACTGCGTCCCGCTATGAGCGGTTCGAGCAGGGCGTCGTAATCTTCGAGGTCGTATTCGAGGTCTGCATCCTGGATCAACACATAGTCTCCGGATGCCGCTTTTAAGCCGGTCCGCACGGCGTGACCTTTTCCGCGCGGCTGATCTTCGAGAAAGAGTTTTACTCCCGGATGATTTTTGTATTTCAGGGCAAGTTCGCGGGTGCCGTCCGTCGAGCCGCTTTCCACCACGATGATTTCCGTCTGGATACCGGGGATTTGTTTTCGCAGGAGGGTTTCCATCAAAACACCAAAAGTTTTCACCTCGTTATACGCCGGAAGAATCACGGAAAGCATCTGCTGCGGTCGCGCCTCTGATTTTCGAGAGAATACCATGATCCCGCTGGCGGCGATCCGCTGATGCCGGAGTTGTAATTTTTTTGGAAGGATGCGGGAGAGTAAATTAAAAACCGGCGTCATCAAAGGAACTGGAAAACGGTCAAAGTGCATCTTCACATAGTTGAAGCTGAGGATTTTCCAGCCAGGTTTGACGATGACTTCTTGAAAGCCCGATTTGAAGAGCGCGGTTTGGAGCGTGTGCCGGTCGAAATAAGTCAGGTGTTCAATCTTGAATTCCATCCATTTTTGCCGCATCAGCCGGGCGGACCACGAATCAGTTGACGGGGTGGCGATGAAAAGCGCGCCGCCGGGTTTGAGCACGCGATGGATCTCCTTGAGAAAATCGTGAGGAGAACGGACGTGTTCAATGACATCGGAAACCACGCAAAGGTCAAACTGCTGCGCCCCAAAGCGGGCAGATTGAAGTTCCCCGCAAAAAACTTCGCCACTGTTCAGGTGTTGCTGCGCTTTTTCACAGGCGGCGGTAGAATATTCGACTCCGGTGACAAACCATCCTTCAGCTTCGGCAGAGACAAGAAAATCTCCGTCCCCGCACCCGACTTCCAGCAGTCGGCCATTTTTTAGACCGCAGTAGCGGCGAATTTCCGAAAGATAAAGCCGCGCCGTGGCGTGTTTGATTTCACTGACAGCCTTGCGGTCGGCTTCAGTGTCGCGGCCCAGAAAATAATCCGCGCCGTAGATGCGCGCCAGTTCGTCGTCGGACGGCTGTGGATTGATGAACAGCAGCCCGCAATCGTCGCAACGCACAATCCGGTGGGCGGAAATGGAAAATAGATAATACAACTTCGACCCGTTGCAGACTAGGCAGGCCTTAACCGGATGCTTTTCGTTTACTGGATGTGTCATGCGGTTGTCTGGCGTTCGGGCATTTCAATTTTCCGGACTCGGGTAAGAAAGAATTCAGCCGCCGTCAGAGCAAGGATGATGCCGGTTGAAATCCAAAAAAGCGCGCAGGCCAGCCGCCAGTGTCGTGGGCGGTAGGTGAATTTGACATGATAATTTCCAGGCTTGTCCAGATAAATGCCCTTGAACGCGCGGTTGACGGTCAAAACTTCCTTTGATTCGCCGTTCGCCGTGGCAGTGAAATCTTTTGCCTGGCCTTCGGTGAGGCAGACAACGCCTGCGGCGGGCGCGCGGACATCGAACTCGGTTGAATTGACGGACAGTAGATAATTTGTTGCGGGAGAAATAATTTCTGAATTTGTGGCTTCCAGTTGCCGGACGCCGGGCTGCATTTCAATTTCCGCGCCGGTCATTGCGATGAAGGGCTGTCGACCGTTTTCAGAAAGCTGCCTGATGAATTGTTCGTTGGAGTCAATGGTGGTGATTTTGTTCGCAAAAAACGCCCTCGGCCAGACCTTTTCGTTTTCCACGACGCCAAAATCGCTGCGGTCGGTAATTTTGAAATCGAGATTTACGCGCGTGGTGACATCCGGCAAGGTGAGCAGATACTTGACGTTGAGCAAATTCAAGAGCGGCTGCGCCTGGGCAAGTTTGACGACCTTGATTTTCCAATCTTCGCTCAATTCCATGCCGGGAAAGTTTCGCACGAGGCTGATGAATTCCCCATTGCTCAACGGCGCGCAGGAGCGGATGTCTTCAAGTTCGTAGACGGCCGAATAATCACCGATGAAACATTGCTGCAACCCGACGACGCGGAACGGCCCTGATTTGTCGGCCTTGATTTTTTCAACCGCCGGACTGGGCGGATTCAAAACCACGCGCGGCCCCGGCAGCATGAGCAGCGTGTCATCACCGAAACTGTAGAGTCCGAAGCGGATGTTGGGGATGAATCCCAGAATGATGATGCCCGCCCACCCGATTGCGAGCGTTTGCTGGCGGCGGCTTTTCAAATATACGAACAGCAGCGGCGCCCCGACCGCGCCGGCAGCGGCGCACAAAAAATAATTCCACGGGATTGGCTGATGCCAACAGCCACGTGAATAGAAAAAAAATGCTGCTATGAAAATTCCGACAACGAACACGAAGCCGTCCACCGACTTACGGAGATTTTCCGCCTTTGCCAGGCAAGTGAATCCATAGGCGCTTTGAATCATCAAATGGATGACCAGTAAATAGGAGAAATCGGTGTAAATGTGGCCGACGCGATTCAACAAAGGAATCGCGGCGAGCAACGAGGACGGAGCCCAGCCAAAAATGCAGCCGCCCCACAACACGATGGCGGTGCTATTGATCCAAAAAAAAATTTCCGCTTTCAGTTGCCGCCATCGCCAGATTGAAAAACAGCAGCCCGCCAGAGTCAGCAGACTGGTTCCAGGCGCAAGTGCGATGCGGTCGTTCGGTCCGCTCAAAAGGTAAAATAGGTCATCAAAAGCGCCCGGTAAAATCACTGGGTTAAGCTGACGCACCTCGACCTGCATATGAACACTATATGAGCCATCAAGCGCCGCCAGAAACGGTATCCATACTGGCGCGGCCAACCCGAAAAAAAACAGCGTGGCGATTCCTATGCGGCAAAGCACCTTGGCGGAACTGGCGACGTCGCGGCAATCCGTCAACGCGAGAGCGACGGCGGCCAAGTTCAGGCCGCCGATTAAGACCACCGCCAGTTCCACGTGGCCGGCATTGAAACAGGAGAGATTCGCGAGCAGCCAGACCAGTCCCCAGCGGAAATTTTTTTTCGATTGCAAATCAAGCCATCCAATCGCAGCCAGCAGAATCCAAGGCGCATAGGCGAAAACGAAAAATGACGGGTGAGTATTGATGTAATAGTAGGCCCCGCAATAGGCCGCGAGCACGGTGAAAACTAGCGAGATCGTGCGGTTTCGCAAAAGACGCAAAATGAGCCATCCGAAACCAACGCAAAAAATAAATTTCGCTGCCAGAAATTTGATGTCCCAGGCCACCGCTGAGCCGCAGCCGATGATAACGACGGATTGCAGCGGATCACCCAGCATCGAAACCGCCTGACCGATGAACGGATCGCCGGCATGGCTGTAACGGTTCCACAAGGGAAGTTCGCCATGATCCAGCAGGCTGCGCGATTCGATAAATCCTGCCGGAACATCCCACCACATTATCGTCCCTATGTCACTGCCGTGCGTGTTATGAAACGGATTCGGTGAACCGGCGGCCAGTTTCTGCATCCCCGGCAACGAGGGCCACCAATTATATACGAGCTGGTCGCGCGTGGAAGTGGGCGAGACAAAACTTTTTCCGCAGAAAATTACCGGATAACAGTTGACGATGACCGCGAGAAAAGAAACCAGTACGATTGTTTGCACAGGATGCTTCGCATTCCATCCCGAAATCCGGGCCCAAAATTTGTCCGGCCTGAATATTGATACCTCGGAGCACGCAGGGTTAGAGGATGTGGACTGGTCTTGGCTCATTTGGAAAATTCCTGCTCTTCGCTCGCGGAAGCTAGTTTTTTACAACTCCACCGTCAAACGCAAACCGCAAGTCACGCCGCATACTTTAAATAAATTACTTTCAAATATTCCGCTTCCTTGAAATTGGCCGGGTGATCCGGTGGATGCTGCACGGTTTTCAATTCCGAAAATTTTCTACCTGGCTTTACCGCCGCGCGCCGCACGGCGTCAAAAAATTCCGTTGCTGAAACGTGTGCGGAACACGAACCTGCCACCAGTATTCCGTCGCGCTCAAGTTTTTGGATCCCGAGCGCATTCAGCCGCTCGTAGGCGCGGATAGCGCCTTCCCGTTCCGACGCGCGCTTGGCCAATGATGGCGGGTCGAGCACAATCAAGTCGAACTTTGCCGGAGTTTTTTCAATCCACTCAAACGCGTCCGCCTGCACAGTTTCATGATGACATACGGCCACACCGGGAAAGTTCCGGTTCAGCGCAAAATTTCGGTTGGCGGATTCCAGTGCGTGCGCGCTGATGTCGAGGTCGGTCACGGATTTTGCGCCGCCGCGCGCTGCATAGACCGAGAAACCGCCCGAATAACTGAACGCGTTCAAAACTTTTTTTCCGCGCGACAGTTTTTCGACCTCGGCGCGGTTCTCGCGCTGGTCGAGAAAAAATCCGGTTTTCTGCCCGCGCATAACGTCGGCTTCGAAGCGGATTCCATTTTCGGAAAAAATCACCGGCGCGTCCGGCGTCAGACCGAAAAGCATTTGTCCGTCGTACAATTGAAATTGTTTTTCTGCGACTGGCTGAATGTTTCGACTCAAGCGCAAAACAATTCGTTCGCTCGGAATTTTTTCTTTGAACAGCGAAACGGTTTCCTCCAGCCGCGGCAGCCAGGACGCCGTGTAAATTTTCAGCACGAGCGTGGAATCGTATTTGTCCAAAACCAATCCCGGCCAGCCGTCGCTCTCGCCGTGGATCAAACGATAGCCGGTGGTTGTTTCATCAAAAAATTGTTCGCGTCGAGTGAGCGATTTTTCCAGATGCGCCTTCCACCAAGAGGAATCAATAGTTTGCGGCTTGCCCGCATGCAAAATGCGGACTCGGATGGGTGAGTCAGAATCGAACAAGCCGACGGCGAGAAACTTGTCTTTGCGGTCATAGATGACGGCGAGTTCGCCTGTTTGCCCGGCGCGATTCGCCTCGTGGATGCTGTCGGCAAACAGCCAAGGATGGCCGGAGCGAACAATGGATTCGGCGGCGCTGGTGATGCGGAGACGCAAGCGGGTTGCCGCAGTCTGATTTGCGGCGGAGGGATTCATTCCAAGCCGCAGTTTCTTCGAGCGCGTTTCAAAACAGTTTGCGCCAGCGCATGCGCCTTGGCCGCGCCATCGGCAAGGACGCCGTTGACATAATCCAAATTAGCCGCGAGTTCCGCACGCTTCTTCCGTGCGTCGGCAAAATGATTCCAGTAGTTCTCGAACAACGCTTTCTTTAAATCGCCGTAGCCGAGGCCGCCGGCGCGGAGACGGTTTTCATAATCAGTTCCGACTTCGATGGACGCGACGAGCTTGAGCAGTTGCACGGCGAGATTTTTGTCCGCATCCGGCTTCGGTTCGGCGGGCGGGCGCGAATCCATCTTGATGCCCATGATTTTTTTGCGGATGATTTTTTCGTCGCCGAAAATCTCAATTGTGTTGCCATAGCTCTTGCTCATTTTCTGGCCGTCCACGCCGGGCACGAGCGCGACTTCGCCGCGGATTTGAGGTTCGGGGATCGCAAACGTCTGGCCATATTGCTCGTTAAATTTGACTGCGATGTCGCGCGTCATCTCAACATGCTGTTTCTGGTCACGCCCGACGGGAACGACATTTGAGTCGTAAATCAAAATATCCGCCGCCATTAAAACGGGATAGGCGAACAGGCCGTGGTTGACTGGAATTCCTTTTGCGGATTTGTCTTTGAACGAATGGCCTTTCTCCAAAAGGCTCATCGGCGTGAGGGTCGAGAGCAGCCAGGAAAGTTCCGTGACTTCCGCCACGTCGGACTGTTTGAAGAAGACGGATTTTTTCGGGTCAAGTCCGCACGCGAGAAAATCCAGGGCGACGTCCAAGGTGTTTTTCCGACGTTCATCCGCGTCGAACAGCGACGTCATGGAATGATAATCAGCAATGAAATAGAATGCTTCGCCTTTTTCCTGAAGCTCGATGGCCGGGCGCATCATCCCGAAATAATTTCCCAGATGCAGCGCGCCGCTGGGTTGGATGCCTGACAAAATTCGCATGCGGAAACTTTAATAAGGAATGTAGGAATGCAGGAAGCTGAATCTCAAAAAATAAAATTCCCAGTTTCCTCCACATTTATGCGGGGTTCTTATTTACACCGTCCGCCGGTAATTCCTTTGCACTTCACCCGATCAAATGCTCGCTGCTATGGCGTTGCATTAATATAGAAAGCGTTAGTTCCCTCCATCCACGGTGTGAGCTTGGCATGGCCATCGGCGAAAGTGACATTGCTGCCGGCATTGGGGCCGCTTGGATTGTGGCGGACTGAAATTAAGTTGTGTGTTAGTGATCCCGCAACAGGTTCCCACTTGCCATCGTCAAGGAATGGTGTGGTTCCACCCGGCGGCATCTCGGTAGGGCCGGTGCTGCATGGTTCTTCCACAAACAGGAATTTGTCCGATGCCCGAGCAATTGAGGTATAATGAAACGCGCTCACTGGCGTCACCGCACCCGAAGAGATGCTCGTATAAGTCGGTGCCATGGCGAAATTCATAGTATAGCTGAAGCCATAACCAGTGAATATTTTTTGAGACGGATCAACAAACACATTGGTGCTGCCCTTTGATCCTATTGCCTGTAAAATCTGGCTGTTCTGAATATAATCCTGAACGCCGTTCAGCGTAGCGCCATCGTTGCGATAGTAAATCCAGTCTGAAGGTAGGAACGGAGGCGTGCTCCCCGCAGCTGCTGATGGCGTAGAGTCGTTGTAGTCGCCAATGTAGATTATCAGTCCCAAGCCTATTTGCTTCATATTGTTCATGCAAGAAATCTGCTGCGCCTTGGCCTTGGCCTTGGCCAGCGCAGGCAACAACATGGCTGCCAGAATGGCGATGATGGCGATGACTACAAGCAGTTCAATCAAGGTGAATGCCCCTAGACGTGAATGGTTCTGAGTTTTCATAAAAAGTTCTCTGTCGTTAATGTGATTAACAAATTTAAGTTCGGGTGATTGCAATAAAATACTCGGATGATGGCGTCTTGCAACCAAAATTTGCGGCCTTTTTCCGGAAGGATTAAAATCGCTTTAGAGTTCCGGTCTGCACCTGCCACCGTTGCAGGTCTTTTCCAAGTTCGCTGGGCCAGTTCTCTTCGGTCGCGGTCATGAAAACCTGGCCGCAGGCTTTGCGGGCATGTTCGAGCAACGGCAGGAATCCGCTGCGACGTTTCACGTCCAGCTCGCCCATCACGTCGTCAATCAGCAGAATCGGCGGCGAGCCGTGGATGCCGGCCAGGTATTCCGCCTGGGCCATTTTCAGAGCGATTGCCAGCGTGCGCTTCTGGCCTTCGCTGCCGAACTGCGCGGCGGATTTCTCGTTCAGCAGCAATTGCAGGTCGTCGCGATGCGGTCCGACGAGCGTGGCGCGGAAATTTTTTTCACGGGCGCGCGATTGCGCAAGCTCCACGGCGAAATCGTTTCTCACGCTCGGCTGGTATTCGATGCGCAATTCCTCCGCGTTATTGGAAATACGGCGATATGCCAGCCTCGCGAGCGGTGAAAATTTCGGCGCCAGTTCGCGCCGGGCGCGGATGATCTCGTTGCCGAACCTTACCAGTTCGGCGGAGAAGCTTTCCAGCGCCCCCTCGTCGGTGCCGCCCTGGCGCGACTGTTTGAGCAGCGCGTTGCGGGCGCGGACGGTGTGCATGTAGCGCTGCAGCAGCGGCAGATAGCCCGGCTGCGTCTGTGCCAGAAGCAAATCCATGAACCGCCGCCGCGCGCGCGCCGTGCCTTTGACCAGCTGCAAGTCTTCCGTGCAAAAAACCACCGTGCGCAGCGCGCCAAAATAGTCGCCAAGCTTTTTCACCGCCTGGCCGTCGAGCGACAGCTTCCGCTCGCGCAGCGCCCAATACATCTTGATCTCGTGATCGCCACGGCCCACCACGTTGCCGCCGACAAAATAGCCTTTCGCGCCGTGCCGGATCATCTGCGCGCCGCCAACGCCCCGGAACGACCTCAGCGTCGCCATCAGGTAAACGGCCTCGAGGATGTTCGTCTTGCCCTGCGCGTTGTCGCCCAGCAGCACGTGGAAGCCCGGCGCAAAATCCGCGTCCAACCGCGCGTAGTTGCGGAAGTCGCGGAGTCGCAGTTGGGCCAGATGCACGGCAATAAAATGAATTGCGCCGCGCGCGTCCGCGAGTCTTTTCACACGCCAAAATTCCAAACTTCAATACTGCGCCCGAACATGCTTTCATGGCGCATGGTTCCGTGCGTGATTTTTGAGGACGAACATCTGCTGGTGGCAAGCAAGCCCGCCGGCTGGAACACCCACGCCCCTTCGCCCTACGCCGGCGAAGGCATTTACGACTGGTTGAAGCATCGCGAACCGCGCTGGGCCACGCTCGCCATCGTTCACAGGCTCGACAAGGAAACCAGCGGTCTCCTGGTCTTCGGCAAAACACCCCTCGCCAACAAATCCCTCACGGAACAGTTCACCGACCGCCGCGTTCACAAAAAATACCTGCTGCTCACCGACCGCGCCGTGCCGGAAAAGGAATTCACCGTGAAATCTTCGCTCGCCCGCGCAGGTGAGAAATACGCCAGCGGCCCCGGCGGCGAACCCGCCGAGACCAGGTTTGCAGTGCAGCCTTCAGGCGGCCTGGCGGGGCCAATGCCGGGACTCCGAACCGTGGAAGCTTACCCGCTCACCGGACGCACGCACCAGATCCGCGTCCACGCGGCCGAGAGCGGCTTTCCGATTCTTGGCGACACCCTGTATGGCGGCACCGCATCCACGCGCGTCTTCCTGCACGCGGCGGAAATTTCCTTCGCCCATCCCCTTGGCGGCGAGCCGGTGAGGTTTTGCGCGCCCGCCAATTTCCACGCCGACCCGCGCCTCGGCCTGCGCGCCGCCATCATCGAGCCGGACGCGACGGACGCCTGCCGCCTGATTCACGGCGCGGGCGACGGCTGGCCGGGCTGGTACGTTGAAAAGCTCGGCGACTACCTGCTCTCCCAGTCCGAAACCATTTTGAGCGCCACGCAGCAGGAGGAATTGTCGCGGCTCGCCAAAATTTTCAACGCACGCGGCGTTTATCACAAAATCCTCTCCCGCCAGGTCCGCCGTTCCACCACCGCCGAGGCGTCCCCACAGCTTGTCTCCGGCACCGCCGCGCCCGAACGCTTCGAGATCCGGGAGAACGGCATCCGCTACGAGATGAGTTTCAGCGAAGGCTACTCCGTCGGCCTCTTTCTCGACCAGCGCGACAACCGCCGCCGCCTGCTCACGCCCACGATCCACATCGCCGCCGACTTCTCTTTGGCCCAGCTTCCAGCTTCCAGCTTCCAGCTTCTAAACTGCTTCTCCTACACCTGCGGCTTCTCGCTGGCGGCGGCCAGGGCCGGGGTGGCGACCATAAGCATAGACCTCTCGAAAAAGTATCTCGACTGGGGCAGGCGCAACTTCACGCTCAACGGCCTCGACACCTCGAACCACCAGTTCATTTACGGCGATGCCATGGACTGGATGCGCCGGTTCGCCAAAAAAAGCCTCCGGTTCCGCACCGTGGTGCTGGACCCGCCCACATTTTCACAATCCAAGGAACACGGCACCTTCAGCGTCAAACGGGATTACACCCGGCTGGTCACCGTCGCGCTCCGCGTGCTCGAACCGGGCGGCGTGCTGCTGGCCTCCACCAACGCCGCAGACTGGCCGCCGGAAGAATTTCTTGCCACCGTGGAATCGGCCATCCAGGCGGCCGGCCGGAAGATTCTGCAGCGGCATTACGTCCCGCAACCGCCGGACTTCCCCGTCAACCGCGCCGAGCCGGCGTATTTGAAAACGGTGTGGATGAAGATTGCCGGCTACGGATCGGCCTGACCTTCGCACGGATTGACCGCCATCCCAGACTTCTGAACCGGCGAAACGCTTCAATTGAGGCCAACTCCGTTCTCCGCAGGCTTCATATTGAGTCCGTAACCGGCACCTCCGCGCTCCATGGCGGTTTCAATGAACTTGCAGCCGTGATTTGCCAGCGCGCCTGGAAAAGTTCCGCGAGGTTTTGGACTGCGGCAGCCCTCTACCGCTTTTCTCCCGGCAGGACTGGCGATGCAAAAGCGGCAGGAGGCTGCCGCAGTCCAAGACGCTGGCGCGCCAGCCGATCAACTCAATCCGGCTTGTCGGCCACAATTCTATTGAAACGGCTTTAAAACGAGGACAACCAGCTTGGAAAGCAGGTTGTTTGGCTTGGAATCACCACCAACGGCCTTGGCGACGGTAGCAACGGCCTTGGCGCGTG
>PKZR01000164.1 GCA_003133815.1 Limisphaerales bacterium
GAGCCAACCAACCATCTCGATCCGGAATCCATCGAGTGGCTCGCGGAATTTCTCGAGGACTTTCACGGCACGTTTCTCGTCGTGACGCATGACCGCTATTTTCTGGATCGCGTCGTAAAACGGATGATCGAGTTGTCCGACGGAAAGTTTTTCTCGCACGACGGCAATTACACCGAATACCTGCTCGCGAAAGCCGAACGCCAGTCCGCCGATGCCACGGTCGAGCACAAGCGTCAGATGTTTCTGAAAAAGGAACTCGCCTGGGTGCGCCAGGGCCCGCGCGCGCAGCGCAGCAAACAAAAGGACCGGTTTGAGCGCTATTACGACGAGGCCGCGAAGTCCGGTCCGGTGATCGAGGAAGATGTGGAACTCGTCATCCCGCCGCCGCCGCAGCTCGGCAATCGCACGGTGGATGTCACCGATCTGGGCATGACTATCGGCGGGAAGAAATTATTTTCCAACTTCACTTACAGTTTCGCGAACGGCCAGCGCATCGGCGTCTGCGGGCGGAATGGACTCGGCAAAACGACGATGCTCAAGGCCATCATCGGCCAGTTGCCGCCGACTGAAGGCACGGTGAAAACCGGCCAGCTCACGAAATTTAATTACGTGGATCAAGGCCGGCTCCAGTTGAACGAAGACCGCACGGTGCTTGACGAAGTCGCCGACGGCACGGAGTTTGTGCAATGGGGCGACGTGAAAATTTCCGTCCGCTCCTATCTCAAACGCTTTTTATTTTCCGACGACCGCATTCTGACGCTCGTGAAAAAATTGAGCGGCGGCGAACGCAGCCGCCTCTTGCTCGCGCGCATTTTGAAAAGCGGCGGCAACTTTTTAATTTTGGACGAACCGACGAACGATCTCGATCTGCCGACGCTGCGCGTGCTGGAGGAAGCGTTGATCGCGTTTCCCGGCGTCGTGCTGGTGGTGAGCCATGATCGGTATTTTCTGAATCGCGTCTGCACGGATGTGCTCGCCTTTGAGAGCGACGGCAAAATCGCGCACAGCGTTGGCGACTACGATTATTATCTGGAAAAGAAGCAGCGCGCCGTTCAGTTGGCCGCCAAACAAAGCGCCGCCATCCTCGCGACCAACAAAGCGACCGCGCAGGCCAAAGAAGCGGTGGCCGCCAAGACCAGCAAGGCGCGCAAACTTTCCTTCAAAGAAACCCGCGAGCTGGAGGGCATCGAGGAACATATCCGCACCGTGGAAGCCGACGTGGTGCGCATCGAAGGCCTGTTCGCCGACCCGGAATTTTTCCGTAAACACGCAGCCAAAGTGAATCATCTCACGGCGGAACTCGACGCGGCGAAGGCGATGGCTCCCAAACTCTATGCGCGCTGGGAAGAACTGGAAGCCATCAAGTCTGCCAGTGAAGCAAAATCACCGACGGCATGAGTGACTTGAAAAACGGCGAGGCAAACTTGCGCGCGCGCGGAATCGTTCAGGCAAAACGCGCCTTCGCTGATGCGCGGTGATGGCTCGCCTTTTAGTTGGACGGGAAATTTTTCGACCATCGCCCGCGCGAATTCGGTGAAGGTGCCAAAGCCAGCGGCGCGAATTTGTTTGAGTCCGAGCAACTCAAAAATTCCTCGACTGCCGGGCACCACGTGTTTCATCAACTCCACCGTCACCCGGCCCATTGTGTAGCGCGGATTGATTTCCACGATTGGCTTCAGCCGGATTTTTCCAGCCGCATCACGATACGCAAACGCGTCGATGCCGAGCGGACCGGAAAAATTCACGCGGCGCAGTTCGGCCTCGAGCAGGGCAAAAATATCCGCGAACAGCGCATGCAGCCGCTGCGCGATGTCCGGCGGCTCGGTAAACAGCGCGATCAAGTTCGCCGGAATTTTTTTCTGATAGCCGGGCAGCGCCACATTGGCTTGGAACTGGCCGCGCGCGTCCTTGATCAAACCTGTGTAGCCGTGGAGTTTCAATCCTTCATCCGCCATTTCCAGTTGCACGGAAAAATCCAGAACGCGTTCCAGCCATGGCTCGACGACGAGTTGTCCACCATTCGCCACCGCGTTCGTAATCCAGCGTCGATGCGCTTCTAAAATCTCCGGTTCGAACAGCCGCATTGCATTACTTCCCGCGAGGCCGAGCGATTCTTTGACAACAATTTTGTTATGCCCGCGATGACGAATATGCGCGATGACCTCAAGGGCTTCCGCCAAAGAATTTACCGCCACGCCCACGTCGTTTTCCGTGCAAAGCCACGTCTCCGTAGCAGCCGAGGTGAATTGGCTGCTACCAGCTAACACGGTTTTCAACAACGCCGCGCTCCACGCCTTGGAATACAACCTTGCAATCTCCGGATTAAAACTCTCGCTTGCCGTGCGCTGCTCGCCGGTAAGATTGGCGAAAATCGGTTCGAGCAATTCCACGCTGTCCGGTCCCCACCCCCACGGGCGCAAGCGGCCAAGCTTGCGCGAAGTGAGACTGGCTCGGTTTTCCAGCTCCACAAATTCCGGCAGCGCGAAGCCCGCCTGTTTGATGCCGCTCAAGAATTCCACCGACGGTTTTTCATTCACCAGCACGATGTCGTCCTGCCGACACAAAAACTGTGGGAGGTTGCCGAGATCGCGGGCGAGCTGCGCCTGATGCTTGGTGGGATNNGGGCTTCGGCAAACGGATTGAAGACAAAAACGTTCGGTGTGCGACCTTTCGATTGCGAAAAAACGTCAAGCTGCGCGATGAATTCCGGGTCCAGGCCGGCCGCGCGGCGGCCCGCGACATTGAGCGAAAACCCTTTCGCTCGCTGCGGCGACAGCGGAAATTTCAGTTGACGACAGAACGCTTCCCAATCGCTTTCGCTCGGATTTTTCCAGCGGC
>PKZR01000162.1 GCA_003133815.1 Limisphaerales bacterium
AGATCGGCATAAACGAACTGGTCAAACGGCATCAATAAATGCTCGTCAGGTGCTAATATGATTTTGACCCCTGCCGCGTTGGGGTCGCTCTCCCAGCATTCTGGTGTTTTTGTGCTCATAATTTTGCTTTTGTTGATGATTTTTGCGTTGAGTTGTTTTTAGATGGCAGAACATATCCGCTGCGTGCCGGCCAAATCGAAGCAGGTAGCCATGAAGATGATCCCAAAGCACGTTGCTACGACGCGGCATGAAATCGCCCGCTAATTCCAGTGCCAATGGCCGATGGCCGGAACGGCACACGTTTTCGCGGAGCTGCTCCTTGTCGGGCGTGAAAATGCGGACGCCGCGCCGCCCGCGAGAGATGGTCACATACCACTGCTGCGCGTTCGTCGCCGCCTTGATGGTGGAATCAGAAAAGAGGACGTAATCCACCGTCTTGCCCTGCGAGCCGTAGGACGTGACCGCGTAGCCGGGCAGGAACTCACGAAAACTTTTGTCCAAAACGCGGCCATCCGTCAGTTCGACGCCACCGTCAGCCTGAACGACCTTGACCGTGACCAGTTCACCGTTTGTAACCCGGCCACCGGATATTAGCTTACGATTGGCTTTAAGATGCAAACGGTCGCCGGACGCAAGATTTACCTCACGGGTTTGGCAGAGCGTGATGCGGTCGAGCAACTTGTTCGGGACAGTGACAAATTTTCCACTGACTTCAATCAGCACCCCCACCTTCACGATGCCGGCCAGTTTTCCTTTGGCACCGGGTTGAGCCGCGCTGACTTTTTGATTAAAGACCACGATTGCTTCGGGCGGGTAAAATCTTGCATCGCGTTTCTGTGCATTCGTCAGGTCAAGTTTGTCGAGGACCTGAACCACCGTGTCCGCTGCCCCCAGCAATCCTTTTCCTTTCAACGCATCCCGCACGCGCGAATTGACGCGATGCACTTCCCCCCAGGTTTGTGAGACCACCACGGCCGCAGCGTTTTGTTCCGCAAGCCGGACATATTCAGCGGCGAGCTTGTCCGCCTGTTCACCCAAACCGCACTCGACCACTGCGCCCATTTTTTCGAGGCGTTCAAAGGAATCGCCCATCTTGCCCGCCGCCGCCAGTTCAACCGCCTTGCGATATTTTTTGATCCGGGTGCGTTCATCGTCATCCCGGCCCCGCGCCGGGTTCTGCCGGCGAATTTTGTGCAACTCTACTGGTTTAACACCGGAATGTCGCTCGATGGCGAGCAGCGCGTCCGAGGCTTCCACGGCTCCATGCTGTCGCGTATCACCGGCGAGGATCAGCCGGGCGTTGCGTTCGCGAACCAGCCGGATCAGGTCAAGCATCTGCCGCCCGCCAATCTGCCCCGCCTCGTCCACCACCACAACCGCGCCAGCGACCAGTTCGGGTTTGATCAGAAAGCTTGCGAGCGTCATGGGCGTTGGAAATCCGGCCTTCTCCATCTCCACGACTTGCTGACGTTGCGGCGCGAGCACTACCACGCGCCGACCGGATTGCTGAACCTGCCCGACCAGTTCGTTCAGGACAAAGCTTTTACCGGTCCCAGCCCCGCCGCGAAATACCGCCACCTTGTTCGTTGAGGCAAGCAGGGCTTTTATCGCGGTTCGTTGCTCGTCATCCAATTTTGGATTTGTTGGATGGGGATTTCTGACCAGCGGGTGAAGTGCCGCCACTCCCTGTCTGGCGGTTTCAACAATCTCCCATTCGCGCATCAAAACTTCGCGCAACGTCACCAGATTGGGATGCGCTTTGTCCCGGACGTAGCCACGCTGCCGGGTGAAGTCCGTCAGTTCGGATATGGTGAAATTCTCGCCCCGCGCCCGACCTAATGCCTCCTGCCAAAGCTGGCATTCCAGCACGATTGAATTCCGGTCGAATAAATGTTCCTCCGCCCATGTAACCGCTTCAGCCACGCCAATGGGTTTATCATTCTTCACCGCTTTCTCCGGGGTTTTCCGAAGTTGACGGAGCAATTCGCGCTCGCTTTTGGTCAATTGCGATTCCCAAAGGGTTCGCAATTCATCCCGGCCCAAGTTTTTTTGTTTTCGGGTCCGTTCCGTCGTCGCCAGTTGTTCGCGCAAGTCCTGGAAATTTCCGGCGGCTAGTTCCGGTTTTTCCTTCAGTAATTTTGCCAGCGCCTCATCAACCTGTGTGTGGCGTTTGGAGAAACGGTCGCATAATTCTTCAGAAACACCTTCCACCTGGAAATCTCCGCGCGCCCGATTGTGAAGTTGATAACCGAAACGGCGAAGTTCGCGGGCCAGTTCGTGGTAATAAACATTCTCGGCAAATTTTCTGGCGCGCAGAAGTTCATAGTTCTGGAGGGCTTTCCAGCGATTTTCAAGCGGATCAAAGGTCGCATTGAAGACGATGCAGTGCGTGTGCAAATGAGGATCAAGCGCGCGGGATGTATCGTGCGTGAAAAGTGCCGCCGCAAAGTTGCCCGTCAGCCGGTCGTTCTGTGCGCCATTTTTCCGAATCCGCGTGGCTGCAAACGCCTCAAATTCACGAAGGGCGGATTTGACGGCGTGAGCATGGGCTTCCAGAATTCGTTCGTCTTTGCCAATCAGTCCCGCGATGGAAACCGATTTNNGGCGGGGAAAATGTAAAGTCGTAAAAGATTCGCCGGTCCGCCACGTTCTCGCCATTTTGAATCCGCGTGGTCTTCAATTCCGGCGTCAACTTCTCACCTGTGGCCGGATGTTGATTCTCACACAGCCGCAGAAAATCTTCGGCGCGGACTTTCCCGGACA
>PKZR01000271.1 GCA_003133815.1 Limisphaerales bacterium
TGGTTGTTTGTCCAAAAATTCAAGCAAATTGCCGGTGTTAAAGCTGGTCACATTGATTTTTGTTACAACCACTTGCGGACCAATCTTATGAATGTCCTCCAGAATATGGTTTCGCGCGTCTTCATTCATTCCCCATAGAGCCTTTATCATGTCTGGCACTGCCGCAACTGCGTTGGTGCCCATTTCAGCCAGTTGGTCTGCCGCGATGTATGCTTGATACGGGTCTTTCAAGGCAACACGCAGGTCGTCGAACGTATATTTTCCCGACTTCCATTTTTCATCCCACATTTTGGCGTCCTGCTGTTTTTTTAGCGCTTCGGCCACGCCTTCATTTTGGGAGGCTGTATCGGGTTCAATCTTGGCAATGGCGTCATAAACAGACTCTTGAACACCTATTTCACTTGCAGACTTCGCAAAATCCAAAAGATCGGGAACTAGGGGTTGGGCCGTCTGCCCGACATCTCCTAAAATTTCAGCCGCCAATAATTTGTAATACTGGTTATGCCTGTCATTTGGCCGCTGGAACAGCGCATGAATCGCCGGTAAAACATTTGGGTTGTTTGTTCCCTGGGATTCAATCAACGCCAGCGCCACCCGAAATTGAGCGTTTGAGCCGCCGTTTTCGAGCAGGTTTTCCAAGGGTGGAATATAGGACGCAACTGATTGCGGATTATCTTTCAAAACGTCGGCGATTGCCTGGGGAAGGTTCCTGCTCAAAAGCCCCTGCATACTGTCCTCATCTGCAAGCAATCCAGTCAGTGCCGGCAAATCATCAGTGGTAAAGCCAATCTGTTTAAGCGCGCTGAATATATAAAAGCGATCGATGATTGGTGCGGAGCTAATCATCGCCCAAAGCGTGGGTGGAACTTCGGGTAAATACTTCCCCACATATCCCATGCCGAAAATGGAGCCGACACGAACATATTCTTCCGAATGAATTGTATTGGTGTCCGAATTGTAGGAGTAATCCAATAGAACATTAAAAGCATCTCTGCGATACAGGCCAAATGCATCAATGGCGTTTGTGATTCCTTCAGAATCGAATAATTCGTGAGTAGTGGGTCTGGTGTGCAAAACTTCCCGCAAATGTGCAACCGCCGCATCCAATCTTTCATTCTCGTTGAGAATTGGACTGTTGTTTGAAGAATTTATAGGCGGTTGCAAATGAATCGTCCCATTTTGATTGCTGGTCGCCAAAGCACTTTGATTGTTGCTCATTTGAAATTTGCCGCCCGAAGATTGTCCAGCCTCATGAAAATAAATGGCCGTGCCAACAGCTACAATCATGATCGAACCGCAGACCGCCAGAGTTTTTACAAGAACGGATGTGAAAAAAGTTGTAGTTCCTGCCGCCGCCCCTTTTGCCATTGCGACGACAGAAATAGTTTTCGCCAAGCCCACCGGCGCAGCTTTGACNNCTTTTCCAGCGCATGGGCCACACGCTTCTTTGCCGCATTTTCGCTTGAGCCCACCGCCGCGCCGATCTCCTGAAAACTTTTCCCGTCAAAGAACCGCAGCACGATGGCGTTGCGGTCCTTTTCACCAAGACGGCCCATCCCATCCTCCAGCAGCGGCTCAATCTCCTGCCAGGCTTTTGTCACGGGTTCATCGGTGATCGATTGCATATAGGCCTCCTGTTCACGGTGCGCCCGGCGGATCTGGGTTCGCAGGTAACTGGCCGTAGTCAGCCGGGCGGTATGATACAGCCAGCCGGAAAGCACGGTCCCGGCACCAAGCCTGCCTGCTTTCCTGGCAAGAATAATGAAAACGGCCTGCGTGATGTCCCCGGCGGTGTCCGCGTTGCCGGTCTTCCGCAGCGCGGCGGAAAAAACCAGGTTCACGTGCCGCGCCACCAATGCCGCAAATGCGTCCTCCGAATTTTGAAGGACGTATTGCCGCAGCAATTCCATGTCAGCCATTTCCTGCATCTGCCAATAAATGTCCGCTGCCGCGAAAAAGTGCCATGTTATTTTTTATTCCCGGGCAGCGTAAGTTTGGCGAAAGATGGACACGGATTGGTGGTTGAAAAGGCGGTGTCCTGCCGCCGCCGCCCGAGATGGATGACAAAACGACATTGTTTTGGAGTAAAACGAAGTTCTTTTGGGGAAAAACGATTTGATTTCGACACAAAACGATTTGATTTTGTGTCAAAAGGAGTTATACGAAGGCAAAAAGATTTTATTTTGGATCAAAAGGAGTTGATGAAAAGTCAAAAGGAAATGCTTTTGACGCAAAACGATTTGATGAAGGAGTAAAACGAATTGATTTTGAAGCAAAACGAGTTGATGGAATGCCATTTCCGGCCTGAAATGCACCCAAAAATCTTGAAAATGTCAAAATATCGTTAAAGACCGTTTTCTCCATTCACCGCCAGATTTGGCCACAGATACACACAGATGAAACTCAGATTTTGAAGCGCCAAGACGCCAAAGGCGCTTTCCGACTTAACCCAAAATCGGCGTTTTTTTAGTATTTTGAGTTAAACGCCTCATTTTGAGCATCATGCGACCATTTTTGGCCCAAAACCGGCCTGAATTCAGTTCCGGTTTTTTATTTTAGCGATGGGAAAAACCATTTTGGAGAACGGAAAAACCGTTTTCGCGTTGGGAAAAATCATTTTTCCCTATGGAAAATCTATTTCTCCCAAGGGAAAATGGGGTTTGGCAGCTCGATTTAGGCGTTTTCGATACCTAGGGAGACGCTGATTTAA
>PKZR01000316.1 GCA_003133815.1 Limisphaerales bacterium
TCCTTGATATAGCTGATGACCTGACGGTCCATGTAATTGACTGTCGTGGAAAAAAACAGCAGCTCACAGATGACCCAGCGATAATTACTCGATGCAGGACGGCCTGGACTTGGGGAATTCATAGAGCGAGTAATTTAATGGAAACAGCCTGCCGTTCAAGTATTGAAATCCAACTTTACAAGCCGGACGCATTTGTGTAACCCTTCAAGCATGATTTGGAAAAAATTCCTGCCGTTGTTGCCTGTGCTGCTGCTGACGGGCTGCGCGGCGACGTTTACACGCCTGACCCCGCTGGAGCAGCCACGCAATCCGAACAACCTTTATCCAGTGGAGGTGATTTTCAACTCGTCACAGCAGACCTTGCGTCGCGACAGCATCCAGCCTTATGTGCTCGCCGACGGACAATTATATCCCCTGCGGCAAGTCGTGGGCGTCACAAACCGATGGGAAGGACTTGTGCCGGTGCCTGCCTCGGCAAGCGGTGTGGGCTACCGATTCAAGTTTGATTATCTTTACAACAACTGGGGAACGCCACCCAAGCCCAACAGCGCTTCGTCTCAATTGTATAAATTAAAAATCGTAGACCAGTAACAATTTGCTCGAATCTAAAAACAGGGCGCGAACAAAAATGTTCGCGCCCTGTTTTTTTTGAAAAATTGATTTACTGTCTTGGCCGGAGTAAAAGAGCCTTTTTTTCCGTGCCTTCCACTTCGACACTGTGTGTTTCGACGTCAGGATCATCCTTGAGCGCCTGATGCACAATTCGGCGGTCGAAGGCGTTCATCGGCTCCATTTCCACAGCGTCGCCCCAGCGGCGGACTTTGTCGGCGGCATCCTTCGCACGTTTGACCAGCGCGTCGCGCGCCTGTGTGCGATAGCCGCCCACGTCCACCATGGCCTTTGGCGCACTGGCATCCTGCTGAAATAAAATCCGGTTGGTTATATACTGCAAGTCGGCGAGCGTCTGGCCTTGTCGTCCGATGAGCCGGCCGGAATCCTCCGTTTTTACGTCCAAAAAAATACCGTCGTCCATTTTGTGCTCTTCGACCGTCGCCTGAAAACCCAGCGACGCCAGTATTTTTTCGAGGGTTTCTTTCGGTTGCACTGTCATATGCTAAAATCGTTTGCCGTTTATTTTTTCTTTTTTGACAGCGGCGTCAATGCCGGAATCGTGGTCGTCGCCGGCGGGGGGTTCGTTTTCGTCAACTGCATCTGCAAAATTCCCAGCAGCGTGCTGACCGTCATATACAGTGCCATGCCCGACGAATAGTTGTAAAGGAACAGCAGCATCATCAGCGGCATGTAACGCATCATCTTTTGCTGGCCCGGATCCATGCCCGGCGACACCGGTTGCAAATGCGACTGCCAGATCATCACGCCGACCATCAGCAGTGGCAGCAGGTTAAATGGAAAATTCAGGCCCGGAATCATGAACAGCGTGTCTGGTTTCGTCAAATCCGCTACCCACAGGAAATGTGCGCCGCGTAATTCGATGGCGCATCGGATCATTGCCAGAAAACCGAAGAACACCGGCATCTGCACCAGCATCGGCAGGCAGCCTCCCAACGGACTGACCTTGTTCTTCTTCCAAAGCTCCATTTGCTTCTGCGTGAATTTCTGCGGGTCGTCCTTGTATTTCTCCTTGAGCGCCTTAACCTCCGGTGCCAGCGCCTGCATCCGCTTCATTGAACGCGTGCCCGCCGCCGTCAAAGGCCAGAACACGGCGCGCAAAATAATTGTGATGACGACAATCGCCCAGCCGTACCCCATTTTTGTCACGTCGTGCAGCCAGTTCATCGAGGACAAGAGCAGTTTTGCAAAAAATGTCCCGACGCCCCAAAAACTGATGTAGCCCGTCCCGAAATTCATTGCCAGGTCCGCATGGTTTTGGAAATCCTCGCCGATGCGCGCCAGCGTCCGATATTCCTTCGGCCCTGCGAAGAAAACAATCTGCCGCTCGACATTTGAATTGGCCGACAGCGTTTGCGCCGGATAAACCAGCGCCGTCTGGATTCCAACCCCCGTCGCAATGGAGTTTTCCTCCAACGGCGTGAGATTCACCGGACGCGCGACGACCTGCTGCGCCTGCTGACTTGGCATCGCCAGAAGCGCGAAAAACTGATTGTGCGCCGCAGCCCATACGACATTGCCAATTCCCCCGCGGAATTCCGGTGTCGGAGTTCTGGACATGAGGCCAAAAAAAGTCGTCGTATTTGTGTTGAAATAGCGCGTGCCGTTGTCAATGTAATTGGTGCCGTCGAACCATGTCGCGCCGAGATACATTCCGTTGTCGTCCACGTCCATCGGCGTGGCTGTGCCTACGACAAATTCCTGGGCAGGCAGGGCGAGCGGTTTGTCCGAACTGTTTTTCAGGCTCACGCTTGCGTTGACGAGATAATTGGAGCTCAAATGAAATTGCTTGGTCAGCAGCAAACCGTTCGGCAATAATTTTTCCGCGCGGACACCGCCGTCGCCGGTTCTCGTTAATGTAAAAATACCGTCGCCGATCAGGTTTGTGTCGCCCAAAACCGCCAGAACCGGAACCGGTGTGCGTGCGTTCAACGTGGCAAAACCATTTGCGGAACTTTCCCCTTCTTTTTTCCAACGGGCTGAAATTGTTTCGGGATATTTCAATAATTCGACCGTTTTCAAACCGCCGCCGCGCGAAGTAAATGTGTATCGGGCGTCAGCGTTTGACAGCACGATTTTATTTTCCGGCGCGTTCGTGTCGAAAATCTGGATTGAAGTTGTAGTCGTCAACGAGGCTGTGGAAGAATTCACCGGTGATTGCGGCGATGAAACAATGTTTGTCCGGGCAAACTCCGCCTGCTGTTGCTGCCAGCGGGCTTCCTGCTTTTGCGTCTGGATGAACCAGAGAACAAGCAACGCGCCGCAAATCGAAACAACGATGATTCCAGTTCTGTCCATGAAAATTAGCTGGCCGATGGTTGGAAATTTTTCTGCGGCACGGGATCGTGGCCACAACCCCCGAATGGATGGCAGCGGCAAATTCGCCTGGCCGCAAACCAGATGCCGGCAGATGCGCCGTGTGTACGAACTGCGTCAATGGCGTATTGGGAGCA
>PKZR01000018.1 GCA_003133815.1 Limisphaerales bacterium
CGCGAAAGCAAAGAAGGAGTTGCCGGCCTGTTCCGTGAAACAGGCTGATGTTATCTGAGCCGGGTATGGAATCCGGGCGGCAACTGAACTAGCCGGTAGTAACGATGTGCGCCCAGCGGCGCGGTTTGCGAGCCGTTGTCCGTGAACGTGGACACGCCGTTGCTGGTGGTCGCGGCGGGATTTGTGATGGTGTTCCATTGCATCGGCGACGTGAGGCTGTCCGACCATTGCACCTCAACCTGTGCGGCGACCGGCGCCGTCCATTGAAGACCTATGCCGCTGGCCTTCCGCGCGGCGCTGGTGAATCTCAAGCTGGTTGGAGTCGCCACATTGTTGTTCCCGTCAAAGTCCGCTTCAACGGAATAGTTGATGGTGAAGCTGTTCGTGTTCTGGACGCCGAGATAATATGTTTCACCATCAAAAATATTCGGTGATGGCAGTAAAGGCAACGCAGTGGGGGTGCTCAACAAGACGGATCCATTGGTTCCGCTTGGATATGTGGCATCGGGCAAAAATTGTATGTTTGTAGTCGGAGGATTGTTCGTGTCGAACCAGACGTTCACCGGAGCGCTGGCAAACTTCAGGAGGTTATTGGCGAATTTTGCGGTCCCCGGCACGGTGATTTGATACCACGCGATGCCGCCGGCACCGATGAAGTTGGCCTGCGCCCGGCCACCTGAAAGCCTGCCCAGTTCCGCGTTGGTGTTGCCAAAGATGAACTGAAGTTCCCAGCTTACGAGCGCGGCGTTGTTTGAGTCGCCGGCACGGTCGTCCTGGATTTCCAACTGCCAGTTGCCGTAGGGGTTTGCGCCCGCGAGTGCGGACAGCGATTGCTCCGGCTGATAATAGAGATCGGTCGGGACTGCGGTGAGCGAGAATTCATCAAAAACCGTGTTTCCGGAAAAGGCATTTGTTACCAGACTGCCGCCGTTGACGGCGTAGCCGCCGCCGGAGGCATCCAGCACCAGAGGCATGTTGGCCTGCGATACATTGATGTTCAGACTTTCAGACTGCCAGTTTGCGGTATTGGTGTTTTCAGTGTTGCCGTTGTTGCTGTAATAGGCCAGACCAACTGGAGAGTTAAGGTAGTTGCTGGCATCATTGGCTGCGAAGAGGAACCCATTGGTTATTTCATAAATTTTGCCGCCTTGTTCAGCCACGAAGAGGCTTCCATTTCCGTCAAATGCCAGGCCGGAAGGAGCGCTTAAAAAGGATTGTCCCAAGTTTGCCACGATATTCGTGATTTGCGGTGCGAATTCCTCCACGTTGTTTCCGGACGCATTCGCGACATATAAATTTCCTTTGCCGTCAAACGCCAGTGCATCGGGATTGAACAAGCCATTGGTGATGGTGAGATAGGTTGTTCCAATTGTGTATGGAGGCGGGAAAACTTCAATTGAGCCGTTCCCGTCACTGCCACCGAAGTAATCGGCGACGTAAAGATTACCGCTGCCGTCAAATGCCAGCGCCGCCGGACCATTTGTAGCCTCAATTATGTTCATTAAAACTCCACCCGGGGTGAATTCCTGAACGTTGCCGTCGCCAAAACCGGTGGGGCCAAAATTCGCGACGTATATGTTGCCGCTGGAGTCAACCGCCAGCGCATCGGGAACGATCAAGCCATTGGTTGCGGAAAGGAAGAGTGTCCCGGCGGTGTTCGGAGGAGTGAATTTTTCGACCGTGTTGGCGAAATCATCCGCCACATAGAGATTGCCGCCTGCGTCAAATGCCACCGCGGCCGGATTGGTTACACCGTTTGGAATGCCGGCGAAAACTGAGCCGTTTCCTTTGGCGTCAAATTCCGAAACCGGGTCGGAAAGGTTCGCAACAAAGAAGCCTGTGACAGGCAGCGAACCTTGCGCATATTGCAAAACATATTTCCGCCCGGCCACCGTTGGCAGCGTGTTGGAAATTGCGCCGCTCATGAGCGACAGGAAATTGGTGCCGTCATAAGCGGGGGGATTTGTGGCGATGTCCACTTGATTGGTGAGCACAGTCCAATTGACGCCGGAGGGTGACGGCGGTAATGGCATTGTCGGGCTGTAAACGCCCGTTGGGTAGTTCTCAAAGCCGTCCGTCCATACGATGCCGGATGTCGTGTTCGGCAGGAACGGCGGTATGGCGTATTTGATCGGCGTCGTCGTCAGGTTCGTGTCGTCGGTGAACGTCAGGTAAAGATAATTCGTCTGTACCCCGCCAATCGTGTAAGTCCAGTAGGTGGAATCCGGATGGTTCGTCGCGTCCATCACCACCTCGATTTGCGTCGAGATGCCCGGGCCGAAGGTGAGGTTTGTTGATCCCTGATAGTTGACCAATCCGGTGCTGAAGATGTTCGTGCCCTGGTAATATACATCCATGGTGTCGGGAATCGTAAAAAAGTTCCATGTGATTGGAATGATGCCGGAAGTTTCATGGAGGTCGTAAAAATTTGTCGCACCTGCCGGGCCGCCTGCGGCCGTTCCGGAAAAGATGTTTGTAACGACAATTGTCGCGCCTGCGCCGTTGGTGGTGTCGCCGCCGCGATTTTCCATCAGAAGGATGCGTGTGCCGTCGGGGCTGATGAGATGAAACACCAGGTCGGAGATGCGAGGATGATCCACGCGGATGCCCACATTGACCGACACGATGGGCTGGGTGTTGGTCATGAAGATGTTTGAACTGTTGGAGACGGTCACCGCGTCATCAAGCAGGGGCACCGTGCCGCCGGAGTCGAAATCCACGGGCGTCCCGATGGGATTGACTGGCAGGATTTGCGCAAAAAGTGAAAATGTCTGATCCGGTGTTCCGGTGGCATTGGAATTGAAGACCCCTATGTAATAACGTCCCGGCTGCAACGGCGGCACGTCCGTTAGGCCAATTGTCAGGGAGCCATATCCGTTGATGGTGGCCATCTTGTCGTAAGTATTCGTCGTCGGTTCGTTGTCGAATTTGATGTATAGCTGCAACGGCTGCTGCTGAGCCAGTGCCGTGAGGTTTGTAAGCGACACGGTGAGGTTCGTCGC
>PKZR01000398.1 GCA_003133815.1 Limisphaerales bacterium
GACACGGAAGCCGGTTATCTGTGCGAGAAGGCGCAACTGGATGCGCGCGCGTGCAAGTTCAAGATCGGCAAGGAAATCTTGCAGCAGCCGATTGACGCAACGCAGGCGAAGAAGATTCTCGCCGACGGCAAAAGCGATTTGATCGAGAAATTTATCTCCAAGGCGGGCAAGCCGTTTCCCGCGTATCTCGTGATGGACGGGAAGGGGAAGATCACCTTCGATTTCCCGCCGCGCGAATAAATCTGAAACCATTTCGTCGCCGGAATGGTCTAAAGGTCGTCATCATCTAATTTCGACATGAAAAAATCATTCCTTGTCATGCTTTCCGTATGCGCATTGTTAGTTTCGTGCGCGACACAGCGCAGTCCGGTTTCTGCCACGACGAAACATGCCGCCCGATCCGGTCTGTTTGACGTCCGTGATTACGGCGCGACCGGCGACGGCACGAACAAGGACACCGTCGCCTTTCAAAAGGCGCTCGACGCCTGCAAGGCCGCCGGCGGCGGCACGGTCGTCGTCACGGGTGGCACTTACCTCATTGGCAGCGTTGTCATCGGCGGCAACACGACATTGCGATTTGAGAAGAACGCGAATCTCATCGGCAGCCCGAACATCGCGGACTATCCGCTCGTGCGCATCCGTTGGGAAGGCGAGTTCGCGCAGGGCCATCGCGCGCTGATTTATTCCGAGAAGACGGCGAACGTCGCCATCACCGGGGTCGGTTTCATCTACGGGCCGCCCGTCAACGTCAGCCGCCTGCGGAATCCGCGCGGGCCGGCGCTGATTGAATTCTCCGAATGCACCAACGTCACGCTCGACGGCTTCTCCACGCAATACCAGCAGCTCTGGTCCATCCATCCGATGTTCTGCAACCATTTCACCGCGCGCAACCTCACCATCCGCTCCATCAACGCCAACGGCGACGGCATTGACGTGGATTCCTGCGCAGGCGTGCTCATTGACAATTGCGACATCAACGCCGGCGACGACGCCATCTCCCTCAAATCCGGGCGCGGCGCGGCGGCGGTGGCGATGGAGCGTCCCACGCAGGACGTTCTCATCCGCGATTGCACGCTCGTCAGCAGTTCGTTCGGCGCCCTCGGCATCGGCACGGAACTGTCCGGCGGCATACGCAACGTGCGTCTGGAAAACTGCACCATCTCCGGCCATCAAAACGCCATCTTCCTGAAAAGCCGTGACGGACGCGCCGGCTACATCGAGAATCTCACCGGCACAAACCTGTTCATCCATAACTCGCCCACATTCATCGCCATCAACCTCCTCAACAAGGGCATCCAGGCCAGCGACCCCGTGACCAACAACGTGGACAAATGGACGCGCCTGACCAACATCCGCTTCGACAACGTCAAGGTCAGAAACATCGGCGACCTCGTCCTAGCGCAGAACATCCCGGCCGCGAAGCCGGTGGACGGCCTGACCCTCAACGACATCAGCGGGACCTGCGGCCGCGCCTTCAGGCTGGCGAACATGACCAACGTGGTGCTCTCCGACATCAACGTGACGGGTTATCGCGGCGCGTATATCACCCAGACCAACGTGCAGGGCAGCGGATTGGAAGAGTCGAAGTAACCCGGCGGACAAAACGAATTAAATTGCTTTGCAATTGCCCCGTTTTGTTTTGACCGGGTTTCCGCAACGGACTATAAGTGTTGCGTGAAAATGTTTCCGGGAGTTTTTGGCAAAGGAATTCTGCTCGCCACGCTTTTCTCCATCTTCAGTGCGGAGGGGCGCGTTTTCAATGTTACCAATACAATTGACACGACTGACGTTACCAGTCTCCGTGGCGCAATCATTGCAGCGAATCGATTAGGTGGAAACAACACCATTCTGTTGCAGCCTAAAACTTATCAGCTTTCCATTACCGGCCCGGATGAAACTAACTGCTATACCGGCGATTTGGATATTACGCGTGGATATTTGACAATCGTGTCTGTCAATGGCAATGCCACTATCAACGCGTCTGGTTTGAAGGATCGCGTGTTCAGCGTTTTTACCAATGATACTTTGACGCTTTCCCATCTGGTCATCACAGGTGGCGTTGCCGGAGGAAATTTCCAAGGATTCGCTGGTGAACCTGGGGGAGCAATTTATAATTCTGGAAGATTGACTTTAGATAACTGCATAATTACCGGTAATTCAGGTGGTAGCGGTGGTGATTATTCAGGAAACGGTGGTGATGGCGGTGGAATTTACAACCTCGGTAGCCTGAATATTTCGAGGTGTGTGATTGCTAATAATTCCTGTGGCAACGGCTCCTATGGAGGTGGCGCTGCTGACGGAGGTGGAATTTACAACGCCGGGAATACATTTATGACTGATTGCATGATAGTTGCAAATTCTGCAGGGATAGGTGGTGGTGCGGGTGCCAATGGTATTGGCCCGAATGGTGGTGATGGTGGCGGAATTTATAACTCTGGAATCATGGTTTTGAATGAGTGCGTAGTCAGCAATAATTTTAATGGCAACGGTAATGGTGGTGGCCAGAGTCTTTATTCATACGATTTTGGTCAAGGGGGTGATGGTGGAAATGGTGGAAATGGTGGAGGCATCTACAACGCAGGAGAATTGGGATTATATTTTTGCACTGTTAGTTGCAATTCGGGCGGCAATGGGGGAACCGGTGGCGGTTTTTTTAGCCCCGCCGGGAACGGTGGTGAGGGTGGTAACGGCGGGGGAATATTCAATTCCGGTGGCTTGAATATCAATAACTGCACAATCAGCGAAAATGTTTCTGGCAATGGCGGTATGGGCGGGCGGGCATATGGCAATGGCCTTGGCAACGGAGGTAACGGAGGCGACGGAGGTGCTGTGTATAATATTGGTTCCTTAAAGTTAACTTCCTGCACGATTGTTTTGAATTTAACTGGAGTTGGAGGGAATGGCGGTAACAGTGTATTTGCTGGTTCTGGTGCCTCAGGCGGGTCAGGGGGTAATGGAGGCGGCCTGTTCAACGGACTATCTAATGAGCGAGGAGCGATAATCCGCAACACTTTGATTGCATTGAACTTGATAAATGTCGGTGGACAGGGTGGAATTAATAAAGATTATTCAGATGGTTTTAATGGTCCGTTCACACAACAAACAGGAAATATCGGCGGCCTTGGTTCCGGCCCTGACCTTTCTGGCAATTTCACTTCTCAAAGATTCAATTTGATTGGCATGGCCGATGACAGCACCGGATTTACCAACGGTCTGAATGCTGATCAAGTTGGCAGTATTGCCAATCCAATTGGCCCACGGATCGGTCCGTTGCAAATGAACGGTGGCCCGACGCCGACACATGCATTGTTGCCCGGCAGTCCGGCAATTGACCATGGAAACAGTTTTAGCGTTTACATGGACCAACGTGGTTTTAGACGGCCCTACAATTATCTTTCCATTCCCAATGTCCCCGGTGGCGACGGCAGCGACATCGGCGCGTTCGAGCTTCAACCAATTCTTCGAAGATAATTTTGGTGAAAAATTATGTTCGCTTTCGTGTTCGGGTATAATGCAGTCAGTCCAAAGCACACCCGCTATGGGAGCAGACGCGTGAATTTCACGCATTTTCAGGTTTAGAAGCCCAAAACTGCCATTTTCGGCGGGCGGGAGGTGTTTTCCACCGTTTTTTGCCACATTTTAAGCCATTTTTGCCGTCCCCGCACCATTCCGCGTCGTCCCCGGATCACTCGCCGTCGACAGCGGACCGCTCGCCGTCGACAGCGGACCGCTCGCCGTCGACAACGGACTGCTCGCCGTCGACAACGGACTGCTCGCTGGCGACGCTGGACTGCTCGCTGGCGACGCTGGACTGCTCGTCGTCGCCGGCGGATTACTCGCCGTCGTCCCCGGATCACTCATGGTCGTCCCCGGATCGCTCGCCGTCGACAGCGAACCGCTCGCCGTCGACGCCGGACTCTTCGCCGTCGACGCTGGATTGTCCGTGGTCGTCCACGGAAGTGGCGGGGACGGGGCGGCAAACGGCGAGAGCGATCCCGCCATTCTCAAATCCGGCATCGCCGATCCGGGCCACGGTGCGGGAAGTTTGCTGGCAATGTTGGCGTCGCCATTTTGCTGCAAATCCGATCGGAATGTTGTATCTGTTTCGCGTGACTGACGAGACAACGCCCAAACCGACGCCGGTGGACAAGTGGGTCCAGAAATTCCTGTCGCATCTGGCGGTGGATCGCGGCGCGTCGGTTTACACACAGCGGAATTACAAGCAGGCGTTGACTGAATTTTCTCGCTGGCATCTGGAGGATCGCAAATTGCCCCCGGTTTGGGAAAAGCTTCAGCGCGATGACTTTCGCGGCTTTGTAAGGTTTCTAGGCCGGAATAATTTGAGCCGTGCGGCGGTGCAGCTCCGCTTTTCTGCGCTGCGAACATTTTATAAATTTCTCATCCGCCACGGTGCTGCCGAAACTTCGCCGATTAAAAATTTGTCGCTTCCAAAACCGGAAAAACGGCTGCCGAAATTTTTGACGAAGCAGCAAATGGAGGCACTGCTCATCGCGCCGTTCGAGCTTTTGAAAATTCAGAAAGGGAAAAGAATGGGCCGGCCAATTTCTCAAGCCGCCGCGTTACGCGATGTCGCGGTTCTGGAAACTATTTATTCCTGTGGCCTGCGCGTAAGCGAGCTTTGCGGGCTGCGTGCGGATGACATTGACTGGAGCCAACAAATCGTGCGCGTGCGTGGCAAGGGCAAAAAGGAGCGGATCGTGCCAATTGGCAAGCCGGCATTGATGGCCATTCAGGATTATTGGAACACGTTCAAGCAACCCCCGGGCGGGGCATCGCCGGTTTTTTTTGCGGAGACAAAAAAACGCGCTCCGATCCGGTCTTGTTCAGTTGCGCGGCGGTTGAAACAATTTCTCATCATCGCCGGCCTTGATCCTGGTTTGACGCCGCACAAGCTCCGGCACAGCTACGCGACACATCTGCTGGATGCGGGCGCAGATTTGCGGAGCGTGCAGGAACTGCTCGGCCACGCGCATCTTGTCACAACACAGGTTTATACGCATGTTACAACGGAGCGGTTGAAGAAGGCCTACGACGCGGCGCATCCACGGGCATGAAAAAAGTTTTGAGGTTTTGAATCGTGGGTCAGTGTTTTTGGGTTGAAAATGTTTGAACGTGTGTTTACATTGTCTGTCGAAGTAACTAAACGGTTAAAAGATTAAAAACAGATGAAAACCAAATTGACAATTTTGATTTTTTCGATGGCGGCGTCATCGTTCGTGTTGACTGGTTGCGTGGATCCGAACGGCAATCCAGACAATACTGGGACAGGTGCTTTAACGGGCGGTGCTGTGGGTGCTTTTTCCGGTGCTGTGATTGATGGACGAAATCCTGGAGCAGGAGCATTGATTGGTGCCGCAATTGGCGCGATTACCGGAGGATTGATCGGCCATTCGATGGATCAAGAGCAGCAGGAACGTCTGCGCGAACAGGCGCCACAAACTTATGTCCGCGTGGATCAAGGCCAACCGCTGGGCATGACTGATGTCAAGGCGCTGGCCAAAGCGGGAGTTAGCGACGACGTCATCATCAGCCAGATAAAAAATTCTCACACGATTTTTCGCCTGAGCGCGGCGGACATCATTGATCTGCACGGTGCTGGCGTGAGCGACGCGGTTGTCAATTTCATGATCAACACCCAGAGCTCCGTTGATGCCGCGCCCGCAACGACATCAACCATGGTTGTCGAAACTGCACCGCCGCCTGCGCCGGTGGAAACGGTGACCGTAGTTGCTCCCGGACCGGGATACATGTGGGTTGACGGCGAATGGGTTTGGAACGGCCAGTGGATTTGGGTGGCTGGTCACTGGGGTTATCCGCCATACGCGCATGCGGTTTGGATTCGCGGCGACTGGGCAAGAGGTCCTCATGGTTGGTATCGGGCACCAGGACACTGGCGCTAGTTTGATTCAACTTTTAGATTTTTATTGCCTCCGCTTGCGAGTCGGTTGCATTACATTATTTTTATTATAATTTTTTCCGAGTCACATTTGATTTAGCAATTTCATTTGTGTGCCTCTTGTAGGCACTTGGCCCAGTAGGCGAATTTTGGTGGCCAAGAAAAAAACAATTTGCCTGTTGACAGAAACGGCATCATTTAATATTTTCAATGACGTCAGTAGTCCGTAAAAAAACAATTTGGCCGGTAGCCCTTCAAATTTTCGAAAGAAAATGATTGAGGGGAACGGTTTTTTGTCGTTTTGCGTGTCTGGTTTGAACGAGTGATTTGTGCGCCCATGTAGCTCAGTTGGTAGAGCACATCCTTGGTAAGGATGAGGTCATCAGTTCAATCCTGATCATGGGCTCCAGACAATTTGCTGAAAAAATTAACTTAAATAACGCACCAGAATAATATGGCTAAAGAGCAATTCCAAAGAACGAAACCGCACGTCAACGTCGGCACGATTGGTCACGTTGACCATGGCAAATCAACTTTGACCGCTGCGATTGTCCACACCCAGAGTAAAAAGGGTTTGGCGACTCCAATTTCTTACGCGGACATCACCAAGGGCGGCACTGTTCGCGACGAAAACAAAACAGTTACAATTGCTGTATCGCACGTCGAATACGAAAGTGCGACACGTCATTACGCGCACGTTGACTGCCCCGGCCATGCGGATTATGTGAAGAACATGATCACNNCACATCTTGTTAGCCCGCCAGGTCGGCGTGCCGGCAATTGTCGTGTTCCTGAACAAGATTGACCTTGTGGACGACAAGGAATTGCTCGACCTCGTGGAAATGGAAATTCGCGACCTGCTCACCAAATATGGTTTTCCTGGCGACAAGACGCCTGTAATTCGTGGCAGTTCTGCGGCGGCGATGGCCGACAAGCCGGAAGGCCAGAAAGCGATTCAGGAATTGATGGACGCGATTGATAATTTCATCCCGCTGCCGGTTCGCGAAGTGGACAAGCCGTTTTTGATGTGCGTTGAAGACGTGTTCAACATTGAAGGTCGCGGCACGGTCGTGACCGGTCGCGTCGAACGCGGCGTGCTCAAGAAAATGGAAGAAGTCGAAATCGTCGGCCTCGGCGAAACCCGCAAGACGGTGGCGACGGACATAGAAATGTTCCGCAAACTTTTGGATTCGGCGAGCGCGGGCGACAACGTCGGCGTTCTGCTGCGCGGCACGAAGAAAGAAGAAGTCGAAAGAGGCATGGTTTTGGCCAAGCCCGGTTCGATCAAGCCGCACACGAAATTCAAGGCGGAAGTCTATGTTTTGACCAAGGATGAAGGTGGCCGTCACACGCCGTTCTTCACGAATTATCGTCCGCAATTTTATTTCCGCACCTCGGACGTGACCGGCACGCTGACTTTGCCCACGGGTGTCGAGATGGTCATGCCCGGCGACAATGTTACTGTGGAAATTGAATTGCAGAAAACCGTCGCGATGGACAAGGGTTTGAAGTTTGCCATCCGCGAAGGTGGCCGCACGATCGGTTCGGGCATAGTCACGGAAGTCATCGCGTAAGATGTTTTGAAATCCGGGAGGCGGAGATTGAACTTCTCCGTCTCCCTTTTTGTCCGAAGATTGGGCGGATACGGCAGTAGCTCAATTGGTAGAGTAGCGGTCTCCAAAACCGTTGGTTGGGGGTTCAAGTCCCTCCTGCCGTGCCAATCTGCGACGGAGAGGTGGCAGAGTGGTCTATCGCGGCGGTCTTGAAAACCGCTTCAGGTGAAAGCCTGACGGGGGTTCGAATCCCTCCCTCTCCGCCAGCTTTGCTGGAACGAAATGAGAGCGAGCATGGTAAGAAAGTGTTTTGAGTACGGCCCGGCAGGCCGGACAATTTTGTAAAAATTTTGTGAGCAACACGTCAATCATAGTTTGGGCGGTCATCATCGGGGCAGCCTTTGCCTATTTGTGGTATCAAGGGCAGCTTCGGCGCTTTGCCGTTTACATCCAGGAAACACGCGAGGAATTGAAAAAATGTTCATGGCCCACTTGGGAGGAGCTGAAAGGCTCGACAGTGCTCATCGCGCTTTCAATCGGGTTGCTCGGCGCGTTCACAGTGGTGGTGGATTTGGTTTTGAATTTTATTTTCTTTAAGCTCTGACATGAGAAATCAATGGTTCATCATCCAGACGCTTTCCGGCCAGGAGAACAAGGTCAAGGACAGCATCGAGAAGCGCGTCAAGACCGACGAGATGCAGGACTTCGTCAAGGAAGTCCTCGTCCCGATGGAAAAGGTCGTGGAAGTGCGCAACCAGAAGAAGACCGTGTCCAGCCGCAAACTATGGCCGGGCTACGTTTTTGTGGACATGGTTTTACTGGATGAAAACAACCGCATCATTGAAAAGCCGTGGTATTTCATCAAGGAAACGCAGGGCGTGATCGGGTTTGTCGGCGGAGAGCCGCCCGTGCCGACGCCGACGGATGAAGTCGAGCAGATCAAGAACCAGATTTCTCAATCCGAGGAAACGGAAAAACCGAAGGTCAATTTTGCGGTCGGCGAAACGATCAAGATCAACAACGGGCCGTTCCTGAATTTCAGCGGCGTGATTGAAGAAATTGACCCGACGCGCGGAAAATTGAAAGTGACCGTTAACATTTTTGGACGCAACACGCCGGTCGAACTCGAATACTGGCAGGTTGAGAAAGCTTAATTATTTTATGGCAAAGAAAGTTACAGGACAGATCAAATTGCAGATTCCGGCGGGCCAGGCAAATCCCGCGCCGCCGGTCGGCCCTTCGCTCGGTCAGCACGGCGTCAACATCATGGCCTTCTGCAAGGAATTTAATGCCGTCACCAAAAACGACGCGGGACTCGTGATTCCCGTTGTCATCACTGTTTATCAGGATAAGTCGTTCACATTTATTACCAAGTCGCCGCCGGCGTCCATTCTATTGAAGAAGGCAGCAGGCATTACCGCCGGCTCGAAAGTGCCGAACAAGGACAAGGTCGGCAAGGTGACGCGCAAGCAGGTTTTGGACATCATTAAGATGAAGTCCAAGGACATGAACACGACGAACGAAGAAGCCGCGTTCAGGGTAATTTCCGGCACGGCGCGCAGCATGGGAATTGAAGTAGTTGGTTGAACTGAAACACAAATCGCGGGAGAGCCAAAAGCTCGCTTGCACCGCACCAAAACAAAATGCCAAGTAAACGATTCAAAAAAGCACTCGAAGTTGTGGATGCGAAAAAGACGTATCCTCTGAAGGACGCCGTTGGAGTTCTTGCAAAATTTCCGAAGGCGAAATTCAACGAGACAATTGATCTCGCGTTCCGCCTCGGTGTTGATCCTAAGCAATCAGACCAGATGGTTCGTGGCACAGTTCCGCTTCCGCACGGTAGTGGCAAGACTGTGCGCGTCCTGGTTTTTACTCGCGATGGTAACGCAGCCGAAGCGGCGAAGGCAGCGGGCGCGGAATACGTCGGTTTCGCCGACATGATCCAGAAGTGCAACGAAGGTTGGAATGATTTTGATGTGGCGATTGCCACGCCGGAAGCGATGATTGAAGTCCGCAAGCTCGGCAAAGTTCTTGGACCGCGCGGTCTCATGCCGAATCCGAAAACCGGCACGGTTACGGACGACACGGCTAAGGCTGTGAAAGAAGTGAAAGCCGGTCGTGTTGAATTCAAGACGGACAAAGCTGGAAATGTCCACGTCATCGTCGGCAAGGCTTCGTTCAAGCCGGAACAAATTGAGGAAAATGCACGCGCAGTGATTGAAGCTGTTGCGAAAGCGCGCCCGACGAGCGTCAAAGGCACTTACATCAGTTCCTGCACGTTGTCGGCAACGATGAGCCCGCCTGTGCGCGTGGATATCCGTGAGTTCTCAAACAATTAACCTAATTTTACCATGCGAGTTGAAAAACAAATTTTAACGAAGGAATACGCCGCGCGGTTGAACGCATCGCCGTTCTTCATCGTGGTCGGCTATCAGGGACTGAAAGTGGCTCACATGACGGAACTGCGCCAGCGTCTGCAAAAGGCGGGCGCGGAAGTTCACGTGGTGAAAAATTCCATTTTCCGGATCGCGGCGAAGGAATCCGGCGTGGCTGAATTGAATGGCTCACTCGCCGGACAGATGGCCGTCGTGACCGGGCATAAGGATGTTTCCGCAGCGGCGAAGACGCTGAAGAATTTCGCGGCGGAATTCGACAAGCTGAAAATCAAGTTCGGCTACTTGAACAACCAGCGGCTCGAAGAAACGGGCATCATCGCCTTGGCGGATTTGCCGAGCCTCGACGTTTTGCGCGCAAAAATCCTCGGCCTGCTCGTCGCGCCTGCGACGAAATTGGCGATTTTGATCAACACGCCCGCATCGCAGCTGGCGCAGGTTATCAAGGCGAAGTCGGAGAAATCCGAATAATAATTTCCGGTTTGAGTTTTCAAGCCGGGGAACCAACAAACAACAACAACGTAAATCGTCGGTTTGCAGGCCGTGAACTGAAATTCACCGGGGCCGCGGTGGACGACGAGACGACAGAAAGAAAAGTAATATGGCTGACATCGCAAACATCGTGGAAGAATTGAGCAAGTTGACGGTCTTGGAAGCCGCCGACCTAGTAAAACAACTTGAAACCAAATGGGGCGTTTCCGCCGCTGCGCCTGTCGCGGTCGCTGCTGCTGGCGGTGCTGCCGGCGGCGCTGCTGCTCCGGCTGCTGCTGCGAAGGACACGTTTGACGTGATCCTCGTCTCTGCTCCGGCTGACAAGAAAATTGCCGCTATTAAAGCCGTGCGCGAAATCAAAGCCGGTCTCGGATTGGCGGAAGCCAAGGCGCTGGTCGAAGGCGCTCCGAAGCCCGTGTTGGAAGGCGCGAACAAGGCTGACTCCGACGCTGCCAAGAAAAAGCTTGAGGAAGCCGGCGCGAAAGTGGAAGTCAAGTAATCGTAGTTTATCGGAGTTGCCCCGGCGATTGTCGTCGGGGCGCTCCATTATAAATTTTATCAGGTTAAAAACGGAAAATTTAGTTTGGGTTTTGGCAGGTTTGTCGTTGAACGCGATGTACCTGCCTAGTGTCGTTAATTAATTGCAGTGCGGTTTTCGCATTGCGGAAAATAAAAAGGTCAAAATGCCATCGCGAGCCACAGAAAGAATCAACTTCGGCAAAATCAAAGAGATCGTCGTGCCGCCGAACATGATCGAGCTACAGACGAACTCCTACAAGGAGTTCCTGCAAGCCGACGCGTCGCCCAAAAAGCGCGACAAACACGCCGGCCTCGAATCGGTTTTCCGCGAGGTGTTTCCCATTGAGAGCTACGACGGCAAGTGTGTGCTGGATTACGACTCCTACGAAATTGGCGCGCCGAAAATTGACTGGCTCGAATGCTTGCGTGAAGGACTGACCTACGGTGCGCCGCTTTATGTGACGTTCATACTCAAGGAGGAGTCCAAGACCGCGAAGGAAGAAAAAGTTTTCATGGGCGAGCTNNCCGCTAATGACGCCACAGGGCACATTTGTCATCAATGGCGCTGAACGCGTCGTTGTTTCGCAGTTGCACCGTTCGCCGGGCATCGCGTTTGAGGCGACACAGCATCCGAACGGAAAATTGCTGCACAGCTTCCGTGTGATTCCCGACCGCGGCTCATGGTATGAGGCGCAATTTGACACAAGCGACCTGCTTTACGTTTATCTGGACCGCAAAAAGCGCCGCCGGAAATTTTTGACTACTACGCTCTTCCGCGCGCTGTCCTTCCTTGATGTTGAAGGCACGATCAACATGAAGAGCAAGGACAACGGCGAAAAAACGCGTGGCTCGGACGAGGAAATCTTGAAGTTGTTCTACGACATCGAGGAGTTGACTGTAAAGGAAGCCGAGAAGCTCGAAGATTTGCCGAACCGTGTTTTGATCCATGACGCTACCGACGAGGAAAAAGGGCTAGTCGTGGCGCGCGCATTTGAGCCGCTGTCGAAGGCGGTCGTCAAACAGATCGCCGAACTTGGCGTGACAAAAATCAAGGTGGTGGACACGTCGGTGGACGAAGGCATCATGATCAAATGCCTCAAAAAAGACCCGGCGAAAAATGAAGAAGAGGCCTTGAAAGACATATATCGTCGTTTGCGTCCTGGAGATCCACCGACGGCTGCGAACGCGCGTGCGTTGCTCAAGCGTTTGTTCTTTGACCCGAAGCGTTACGATTTGGGCCGCGTCGGCCGTTACAAGATCAACCAGAAGCTCAACCTCAAGGACAAGGAAGCTTCGCGCATTTTGACCAAGGATGATCTGGTCGCCGCGACGAAATATCTTTTGCGCCTCAAAAAAGGCGAAGGTTCGCTCGACGACATTGACCATCTCGGTAGCCGTCGCATCCGCACAGTTGGCGAATTGCTTTCCAACCAGTGCCGCGTCGGTCTGGCGCGCACGGAACGTCTCGTCAAGGAACGCATGACCTTGTTTGATCAAAGCATTGAGGCGATGATGCCGCAGAAGCTTATCAATCCAAAGGCGCTCTCGGCGGTCATCCGCGATTTCTTTGGCCGCAGCCAGTTGTCGCAGTTCATGGACCAGATCAATCCGCTCGCAGAGCTCACCCATAAACGCCGCTTGTCGGCGCTTGGGCCAGGCGGACTTTCGCGTGATCGCGCGGGCTTTGAAGTCCGCGACGTCCATCCGTCGCACTACGGACGTATTTGCCCGATTGAAACACCGGAAGGCCCGAACATTGGCCTCATCGCGTCACTCGCGACATTTGCACGCATCAATGAATTCGGTTTTCTCGAAACGCCTTACCGCAAGGTCAAGGAAGGTCGCGTGACTGAAGACATTGAATTTCTCACGGCTGACCGTGAGGAACAATTCATCGTCGCGCAGGCGAACTCGCCGATTGACGGTCGCGGACATTTCACGACTGAGCGCGTCGTCTGCCGCGCACGCGGTGAATTCGTTGACGTCGAACCGGCTCGCGTGGATTACATGGACATTTCGCCGAAGCAATTGGTTTCAATTGCCGCGTCGCTTATTCCATTCCTCGAACACGACGACGCGAACCGTGCGTTGATGGGTTCAAACATGCAACGCCAGGCAGTGCCGCTGCTTGTCACCGAGGCGCCGCTTGTGGCGACAGCGCTCGAAGACCGCGTGGCCCGCGACTCGCGCGCCGTCATGGTTTCCGAAGAAAGTGGGAAAGTTGCCTCTGTCACCGGCAGCCAGATCATCGTGACTGAAGACGGCAAGCTGCCGGAAACGAAAAAGAAAATTAAGCACGATCCGGCGAATGGCGTTCACGTTTATCCCGTCCGCAAATTCATGCGCTCGAATGCTGCGACGTGCATCAACCAGAAAATTCTCGTCCACAAGGGCGAGCACATCAAAAAAGGACAGGTCATCGCCGACGGCCCTTGCACGGACAACGGCGAACTTGCGCTCGGTCGCAACGTTCTCGTCGCATTCATGCCGTGGAACGGCTATAACTTCGAGGACGCGATTCTCATTTCTGAAAGAATCGTCAAGGAAGACATTTTCACTTCGATTCACATTGACGAATTTGAAGTGGCGGCACGCGACACGAAGCTCGGGCCGGAAGAAATCACGCGCGACATCCCGAATCTCGGCGACGAGGCGTTGAAAAACTTGAGCACAGACGGCGTCATTCGCGTTGGCGCGGAAGTGAAGCCCGGCGACATTCTCGTCGGCAAGATCACGCCGAAATCCGAAACCGAACTTGCGCCCGAAGAACGTTTGCTCCGCGCAATTTTCGGCGAAAAGGCTGCGGATGTGAAAGATACTTCACTCAAGGTTCCGTCCGGAACTTACGGCATCGTCATGGACGTGAAGGTTTCGTCTAAGAAAGACGGCGAGCGCACCACCCGTTCCGCCTCAAGCGAGGAAAAACGCCACTCGAAGCAGATCGAGGACGATCACAAGAAGAAAGTTGGCGAATTGACGGACCAATTGACCGAGGCATTGAGCAATATTCTGCTCGGCGAAAAAATTCCGCTCGACGTGGTCAACAGCGAGACCGGAGAAATCATCATTCCTGCGAACCGCAAGATCACAAAGACGCTGCTCCGCAAGCTCGCGACGGTTTATGACCGCATCGAGATAGATCCGTCGCCGATCCGCAACAAAATCACGGAAATCATCGGGCAGTTCAAAAAGAAGTTCGATGATTTGCAGATGCAATATGACGAGGAAATTGAACGCGCCGAGGCGGGCGAAGGCTCAGAATCAGGCATTGTCAAGTCTGTCAAAGTCTACGTCGCATCAAAACGCAAATTATCCGTCGGTGACAAGATGGCAGGACGTCACGGCAACAAGGGTGTCGTAGCGCGCATCGTGAAGGAAGAAGACATGCCGTTCCTCGACGACGGGACGCCGGTGGAAATCGTTTTGAATCCGCTGGGTGTGCCATCGCGCATGAACGTCGGACAGGTTTTGGAAACGCACTTGGGATGGGCTGCGAAAATGCTTGGATTGAAGTTTGCAACACCCGTTTTCGATGGCATCAAGGAAAAGGAGATTCGCGGCTATCTTAAAGAGGCGAAACTGCCCGAACACGGCAAGACGCATTTGATTGACGGACGCACCGGCGAGAAATTCGACCAGGAAATCGTCGTCGGCTACATTTACATGATGAAGCTCGGCCACTTGGTNNAAGTGTGGGCGATGGAAGCCTACGGCGCGGCCTACACGTTGCAGGAACTCCTGACCGTGAAGTCCGACGACGTGCAGGGACGCACGCGCATTTACGAAGCCATCGTCAAGGGCGACAACTCGCTCGAGGCGGGAATCCCCGAATCGTTCAACGTGCTGGTGAAAGAAATGCAATCACTCGGCCTCGACGTGAAAGTCGGCTATTCAAATCCGGCTGAACATCAGGAAAATGGAAACAGCGAGGCGGTTGCGGCTTTGACGGCGGTGTAATTGAAATTATTTTATTATGACAACTTCAAAAGAAAACGCGCGCGAATTGCTTGGCTTGGAAAAAGTCAACCAGGTGGATTACATCGGCATCACGCTGGCGTCGCCCGACGCCATCCGCTCGTGGAGCAAGGGTGAAGTCAAGAATCCCGAGACCATCAACTACCGCACGTTCAAGCCGGAAAAGGGCGGCCTTTTCTGCGAACGCATCTTCGGTCCCGTCAAGGACTGGGAATGTTCCTGCGGAAAATACAAGCGCATCAAGCACCGCGGCATCGTATGCGACCGTTGTGGTGTCGAGGTGACGCTTGCGCGTGTGCGCCGCGAGCGCATGGGCCACATTGAGTTGGCCGTGCCGGTGCAGCACATCTGGTTCTTCAAGTGCATGCCCTCGCGCATCGGTCTGGCGCTGGACATGACCGCGCGCCATTTGGAACGCGTCATTTATTACGAAGATTACCTCGTGATTGATCCGGGTAACACGGCATTGAAGCCGCACCAGTTGCTCAACGAAACCGAATATCGCGAAGCGAAGGAAACTTACGGTGCCGAGGCGTTCACCGCCAAGATGGGTGCTGAAGCCGTGCGCGAGGCGCTGGAACGTGTTGATTTGTCCAAGGGCGTGGATCAATTGCAACAGGCAATGACGGAAACCAAGAGCAAGCAGATCCGTAAAAAATTGGCGAAGCGGATCAAGCTGCTCCAGGGTCTCGCCTCGTCGAAGAGCCGTCCGGAATGGATGATTCTCACGGTGCTGCCGGTGATTCCGCCGGACTTGCGCCCGCTGGTGCCGCTCGAAGGAGGACGATTTGCTACGTCGGATTTGAACGATCTTTACCGCCGCGTCATCAACCGGAACAACCGTCTCAAGACGTTGCTCCAGCTCAAGACGCCGGAAGTCATTATCCGCAATGAAAAGCGCATGTTGCAGGAAGCCGTGGACGCGTTGTTCGACAACGGCCGTCACGGTCGTCCGGTGACCGGCGCGGGCAACCGCTCGCTGAAATCTTTGAGCGACATGCTCAAGGGCAAAGGTGGCCGCTTCCGTCAGAACTTGCTCGGCAAACGCGTGGATTATTCCGGCCGTTCCGTCATCGTGATCGGACCGGAACTGAAATTGAATCAGTGCGGTCTGCCGAAGAAGATGGCGCTCGTCTTATTTGAGCCGTTCATCATCCGCCGCTTGAAAGAGCTCGGCTATGTTCACACCGTCCGCAGCGCGAAGAAAATGATCGAGCGCCAGACGAAGGAAGTTTGGGACGTTTTGGAAGAAGTGACGAAGGGTCATCCGGTNNCGTTTGTCCGTTCAGGCGTTCGAGCCGCAGCTCATCGAAGGCGAAGCAATCCGCATTCATCCGCTGGTCTGCACCGCCTACAACGCCGACTTCGACGGTGACCAGATGGCCGTTCACGTTCCGCTGTCAGTCGAGGCGCAGATGGAAGCGCGCCTGCTGATGATGGCGACGAACAACATCTTCTCGCCCTCATCCGGCAAGCCGATCATCACGCCGACACAGGACATCACGCTCGGCTGCTATTATGTCACCGCCGAACCGCGCAAAGCTGCGCCCGCGAGTTCCAGTGAATTGCCGTTGTTCGGCACGAAGGAAGAAGTTCAGTTTGCCTATGACGACGGCGGATTGAAAACGCACGATCGGATTCGTCTGTCGAATCCTGATTTCGGCAGGCCGTCAGTTTTTGGAAATGCAGACAAGAAAATCATCGAGACGACCGTTGGCCGCGTCATCTTCAGCGAAATCTGGCCGACGGAACTCGGTTTCCCGAACAAGTCGGTAAAGAAGTCCGAACTCGGCGACATGATTTGGAAATGCTACAAGTTCGCCGGTCACGAAAAAACCGTGATCATGCTCGACAAGCTCAAGGAACTCGGTTTCCGCGAGGCGACCAAGTCCGGCGTGAGCATCGGCATTGACGACATGATTGTGCCGAAGGAACGCGACGAGCAGATTGACGCCGCGCAGAAGCAGATCAAAGAAGTTGAGAAACAATATCGGAAGGGTGTCATCACGCCCGGCGAACGTTACAACAAGATCGTGGACATCTGGACGCATTGCACAGACCAGATTTCCGGCGTCATGTTCAAGACCCTCGAACAGAACCAGGGCAAGAAGGAATACAACCCCGTCTTCCTGATGGTGGATTCCGGCGCGCGCGGCAACAAGCAGCAGGTTCGTCAGCTCGCCGGTTTGCGCGGTCTCATGGCCAAGCCCAGCGGCG
>PKZR01000402.1 GCA_003133815.1 Limisphaerales bacterium
CCGCAGCAGCCAGTCCCAGCGGTTTGGCCGTAATCGCAATCATCAGGAATAATGTCCCCCACCACCACCGTTGACGCAGCATGCACACGGCTGCCAAAACCAGCGCGGCAGCCAGTTGCGCGTTGGCCTGGCCGTTTCGGATGGAGCCCAGCATCAACGGCATCGAGGCCAGCGAAACCAATGCAAAAGCCCTCAAGTTGGAATTTGGAAATGAATGGCGCAAAAGATAATAGAAGCCAAAGCCCAGGCCACCCACCGCCATCCAGCGCCAGGCAACANNTGCGAACAGCAGGACAAATTGCCGAAAATAAAACAACTGAAGCGGCTGACGATGAAACCACAAGTCAACCTCGTCGTGATAAACCGGCGTGACGCTGCCACGGGCGGGATTATGAATGATGATGATGCTGCTCACCAAAAGGGGCAAAACCCAAGCCAGGCATCCGGCCATTTTCCATGCAAGTTGCGGGACTGAAAATACGAATCTGCCCTCACGAAGGCTGTTCTCTGTGCTGGTCGCGGGAAAAATCTTTGGCGTCATTTATACCAAGTGTTGAATCTTCACCCCAATTCTTCTGACGATACCATTTTTTATGTGGTGCGCAACTTGGTTTGACGGATGCCCGTCCCTTGTTAATAAATTCATATCTGCATAATCAAACTTGACGCGATAATTCCACTGGGTTTTAATCAAACGATCTTTCCAATAACTATGAACGCAAAACTTCGTTGCCTGATTGCAGTGTTTTCAGCCATCACCATCGCTTGGGTATTTACCGGCTGCCGCACAAATGGCGCATTCATCACACACGCATCTGCTGCCACACCATGCATGGATGTGCTCGATAAATTCACCGCCCCGGATGTTCCCGCCATGGGCCCTGCCGAAACCACCGCGCCAATCGGTGCCTGGACAAACGGCGTCACTCCCGACAACCTGCCCGGCAACGGCCTGGCGCAGCATCCCATGCTCTTCGCAGGAGAGAACTACGACACCATTTTCCTCGTCAAGGACGGCAAGGAGATTTGGACTTATCAGACCGGCAATCGGGAACATCCCTATGAATACGACGACGTGTGGATGCTTTCCAACGGCAACATCCTCTTCACCCGCATGCAATACGTCGCCGAAATCACGCCGGATAAAAAAGTGGTGTGGCGCTACGATTTCGACAACAGCACCGGCACCAATCACACCGAAGTCCACACCTGCCAGCCCATCGGTTTGGACAAGGTCATGTTCGTCCTGAACGGCCTGCCGCCGCGCCTCATGGTCGTGAACATCAAGACAGGTGCCGTGGAGGTCAATCATGAACTGCCTTTCGCCCAGCCGCCAAAACCTGGCAACATTCACGGCGAATTCCGCCGCGCGCGTTATACTGCACAAGGCACGTATCTCATCTCCTTCCTAAGTGCGAGCAACGTGGTGGAATACGACAAGAATTTCAACAAAATCTGGAGCTATTCCATCCGCTCGCCGTGGGCCGCCCTCCGGCTCAAGAATGGCAACACCCTCATCACCGATGAGCACGACAGCCTCACGCGCGAAGTCAATCCCAATGGCGAGACTGTTTGGGAATTCGACAGCACCAACCTGCCGCCGGAATACCGGTTCACCTCCGCGCCGCAGAGCTGCACCCGGCTGGCCAACGGAAACACCATCTTCACCTCCCGTGGCAACGTGGGCAAAGGCCCGCAAATGGTGGAAGTCACCCCGGACAAAAAAGTTGTCTGGGTGCTGCAAGATTGGAAGGATGCCGGCTCCGTCTCCGCCGTGCAAGTTCTGGACGACCCGGGCATCCCTGAAAACCCAGGCGAATCCGAGCATTAAGGATTCAATACCATTCTCAGGTGGTTCGTGTCATTCGCGGTCAAAACTGGCGTTGCAGCACCGACACCCTGTTGGATTGATAACCCACGCACCATTCAAGCCCTCCTACCTTGACTTGGCGGGAGCTATTCCAGATAGTTCCCCGGTGATTGTTCGGATTGGCAAATTTTTGGTGATTGCCACGCTTGTTGCAACAACGGGCGCGCACTGGGCATTGCTGCAATCTGTCGCGTGGACGACGATGCTCGCGGACAACCTTCATACAAACTCCTTTCACGATGCGGTGACAATGACATTTGACGGCCGGCACCCCTGCCCGATTTGCCAGGCCATCGCCGCCGAAAAAAAGTCCGAGAAAAAATCCGAAGCCGTCTCGCCAGCACCAAAACTGGAATTCCCGCCGATGAATGACAATTTCGTCCTAGTCGCGCCGTCGCAATTTGAACTTTTGCCGCTGGAAAGTTTCTCCGCAAAATCATTCTCCCAAAAACCGCTGCTTCAGCCGCCACGCGGATTCATCGCCTGATTCAATCGCAGTTTGGTTGTCCGCGTCCAGTTGACACGGACTGGTTGGTTTTCCCTTTAACTTTGAGAGCGCCGTTGTGCGTTCTCGCAATATTGAAATTAAATTATGAAGAACAATATAAAAAATTCAGCAGTTGTAAAAGTCGGTTGTAGTTTGTTGGTTGGAATGCTCACGCCTGGCATGGTTCACGCGTGCGCGTGCGGATGCGGTGTTTTTGATGTGGCAACAAGCTCGATGTTTCCGACGGCCGGGGACAACGGGATAGCTTATTTCCAAGCCGATTATCAGGATCAAAACCGCAATTGGAGCGGCACATCTCAGGCACCGTCGGCAAACAATGGCGACAAGGGGATTGAGACGTATTTCACCACGTTCGGTCTCCAATACATGTTCAACAACAACTGGGGCGCGCAGGTGGAATTGCCTTACGATTACCGCAAATTCACGACCGTCACCGCAAATCCGAACGCCGCAAACCCGGGTGTTTCGACGGCAAGCGTCGACTGGGCGTCGCTGGGCGACATCCGGCTGGAAGGCATTTACACCGGGTTCTTTGCGGACAAGTCCGCAGGCGTGGATTTCGGTGTCAAGCTGCCGACCGGCAACTGGAACTACAACAATGCTTGGGGCGATGTTGATCGCGACAGCGAAATCGGGACCGGCAGCACGGATGTTCTCCTCGGCGGTTTTTATCGTGGCAACATCACGAAGGATGAAAAATGGGACTGGTTTGTGCAGGGGTTGCTGGACGTGCCGGTGCTGATTCAACAATCCTATCGTCCAAGCGTCGAACTCGACACGGCGGCTGGAATTGATTACAAGGGATTCTCGCTCGGTCGCGTGAGGATTTCACCGGTGGCGCAGGTGATTGCCTCCTACCGGGGCCATGACAACGGAGACAACGCAAATCCAGACAACTCCGGCTATGAGCGCATTTTGCTTTCACCGGGAATCGAATTTCATATTCATCCGGTGAAAGTTTATGCGGACGTGGAAATTCCGGTTTATCAAGACTTCACCGGCAATCAACTCGCCGCGCAGGCCTTGTTCAAGGTCAGCATGAGCTATATGTTTTGATCTGAGCATGTCCAGACCAGCCAGTTCCAAAGAGAGCAACGACGAGCGACTGTTTTTAATCGTCGCCATCACCATGTCGTTGATTTTTGGAACTGGCTTTTTTCTTTTGATGTATACCTTGAACAAGCGTGAAAAGGATTCGGGGAAGGCGGCGGAAGATTCGGCTCCCCATCTCATATCGCCCGATCATCCGCGCCAACTGATTGATTTCTCGCTCACCGACCGCACAGGACGCAGCGTGACACAGTCGGATCTGACCGGCAAAATTCTGGTGGTGGATTTTTTATACACGAGCTGTTCATTGACCTGTCCCGTGGTCAACCGCTGCATGGCGCAAATCCAGCAGCTCACGACAAACCAGCCGGACGTGAAGCTCGTGTCGCTGACGGTTGACCCACGCGATGACACGGTTGACGCCCTGGCAAAATACAGTGAACGATTCGGCGCGGACACCAACCGCTGGCTTCTGCTGACCGGCGACAAGGCCACGCTGTATGATTTGATCGGCAACAGTTTTCTCGCGCAGGATTTGAATGACCCCTTCAATTATATGCCCGGCAATTTCACCCACACCGAACGCATCGCCCTCGTGGATTCGCACGGCAAGGTGCGCGGCTATTTCGACGGGTTGAATGATGGTACGGCAACTGCCGTGGTCGATGAAATCAACCATTTGCGGAATTGAATTTATGAAACGCCTGAATATTTTCATTGTCATTTTACTCATCATAGCCGGTTGCCGGCTTGAGGCCGCGCCGGAGGCCGGCCAGAAAGGCGTAAAGACATTCGACGTGCGGGGTGTTGTCCGACAGATCACGGATGACAGGCTCAAGGCCACCATCCAGCATGAAGCCATTCCCGGTTACATGGGAGCGATGACCATGGAATTCAACGTCAAAGACACCAACGAACTCGTCGGCATTTCTCCGTCAGATCAAATCACCTTCAAGCTGGTCGTGGGCGAAAACAATTCCTGGATTGAAGGCGTGCATTTCATCGCCCATGAAATTGAAGACGTGACGAACAACACTTTTATAATTCATTATCAATCCGTCGAGCTCAAGCCGGGCGATTTGCTGCCGGACTGCGCATTCATGGGCGAAGATGGGAGCACAATTCACCTTTCTGACTTCCGGGGGAAAGCGGTGGCGTTCACCTTCTTTTTTTCTCGTTGTCCGCTGCCGGATTATTGCCAGCGCATGAGCAAAAACTTTTCCGAGACGCGAAAGCTGCTTTTGGCGGCAACCAATGCACCGGCCAGCTGGCAGTTGCTCTCCATATCCTTCGATCCCGGGTTTGACAGCCCTGAAATGCTTTCAGCCTACGCAAATGCATATCGCAACGGTGACACAAACCACTGGATGTTTGCCGTCGCGTCCACCAACACCCTGTCCGGCCTTGCACCACGCCTGGACTTGATGATCATGCGCGAGGGCGACAACATCATGTCACATAATTTGCGGACTGTTGTGCTCGATCCCCAGGGACGCATCTTCCGGCAATTAGACGGCAACCAATGGACACCTCAACAACTCGCCGACGCGATCTTGCTGGCGGCACATAAAACGGATGAAAATTAGAAGGCATTCACCGGATAAAAAGGTCGTCCGGGTGCCGTAAGAAATGAATGATGCCGGCTCCGGCTTCCTCCGTGCATACTCTGGCCTACTCCTGCATCAATGAAATCCCGTTTAATCCGGACGTTGAAGATTCCATGCGCCCTGCATGCATGTTTATTGCGCGGGCATCAGGAAATGACAAAGCGCTTATCGCCGTTAAATTCAATCAGGTGCGTCTTGATGGCCAGATGCACAATTCCCCTGCCCTTGCGTTCGCCCCAGACATCATAGACATGCGCCACGAATTCTCCGAATGTCAGGTATCTCTTTCTGCTTTTTGGTTTCATGTTCAGCATTTTAAGCCCATGAACCATGCCGTTCCATGGGGTGTTCTCCCCATGCCCTTTTACAGCTGCACGACCTCTCATCCGCCGTCGGCGAAGAGTTCCTTGATGGCTTTTTCGATGGCTTCGCGGGCTTCGCCGGTTCGCTTCTGGATGTGTCCGATGACTTCATCCGACCTGCCTTCGGCAAAGCGGAGATCATCATCCGTGAGCGCGGCCCATTTCTGTTTGAGCTTGCCCTTGGCGATGTTCCAATCGCCTTTGATTTCAAGTATTGTCATAAGTGATAATTCCTGGGAGCCGGGTCAATTTGCGTACTGTGTCACATGGTTGGTTAAAAAAGCCGGCTGGTTGGTGAACACCGGCTCGCGATTGGTAAACGTCCACAGATGATTGGTGTCGTGCGGCGTTGCCGGCGTGGATGGATAACCGGGTGTGACCGCCTGGGTTTTGATCTCAACCGGTTGTCCGGAAGCATTCAAAACGGCAACCTTGCCTGCAACCGCAAGCGACAGCAGCATCCCAATGTTGATCGTCTTCATAAAATTAATTGTCCGGTGAAACAAATCAGGCCGCTGAGGAAGTTGAGAGATGCTCGGTTGATTTTTTCATGGCAGTCCATATGCGGTCACTCTAGGCGAAAACCTGACCCGTTTCCATGGGGTAAAACCCTACCATGAAAGCCGGATGAACTTCAGCAACGTGCTTTTCCGCAAATCGCGGCGTGCAGTCAAAACGGTTTAAATGCGAACCGCGCGGAATGCGCGTTAGATCGTCAGTTGAGAATGCCGAATTCCGACGCGGCGTTGGTAAGAAAATCCAGCCGCGCCAGCAAATGCGGATGCGTGCTGTAAAGTGTGCGGTATTTCACGAAGAATTCCCCGCTATGCTCGCGCCATTGTTTCTTTGCCTCGCCAATGTTGACACGACCGGCCAGTTGCGCACCGACGGTGGCGTTGATGAGGGCAAGCTGGCTGGCTTTCAAACTTCCCGAACAATACAGGCCGACCCGGTCGCAGGTGAATTCCGAGCGTCAGGAATGCCAGAGGTTCACCCAGATGAGCCAGCCGCCCATTTTGGCGAGCTTCTGGCTGATGTTCAGGTGTCCCGCCCAATGATGTCCGAGTTCATGGCCGACGAGCCACGACAACTGCTGCAGGTCGCCCTTGAGCAGGATGGAATCCACAGCCCCCGAATAAAGCACGACCATCCGCCGTCCGAAAATCTTGGTGGCGATGGAATTCCACGCGTTCTCCTGAATCACATAGACGTCGGGCATCTCCATGCCGAGCTTTTCGCAGCTTGCCTGCGCAATGCGGAAGACTTCCTGCAACTGAGTTTCGGACACCCGCACAGCATTGGTCTTGAGATGGGCTGCAAACCACAACCGACCCATGAGATGCAACAGCTCAAGTATGCCGATGACAATCAATACGATGCCAAATGTGCTGACGATCCAGAGAATCAGGACAATCCATACAGGAAAGGATGCGATGTATAGCCATACCAATGCGGTTTTTTCCTTGGGATCCCGGAGTTGATCCGAATTGATGGTTATGTTCGGCTGGGTCAGATAAGACGGAATGGTTGTTTCATTGTCCATAATTCAGGTCGTTTTGGGTTGTATATTAGTCTGAACCAGCGGTCTTGATACGCCAGCCACCAAATCTTGTCCAGCCAGATTAATGATAAGAAATCACAACTGTCCGGTTTAGAAACCCGGTAAACATTGATGGTTTTGCGGGTCGGCTGGTGGGATTGGTGGTGGCAGCTGAGAAAGCGCCTGTGAAAGGGGCATTTTCTCGAAGAGCGTCAGGCTCAAGATCTGTAGAATTGTGTAGAGGCTGGCCTCCAGATGCAGACGTTTTTTCAAAATTGCGACGAGCAGATAGACGGCAATGGCCGTCCAGATTTGGGTATGCACCGCATTGGGCGACGTGCCGTAAAAAGCTTTGATCCGCCGATGTTGCTTGAGCCATTTGAAGAACAGTTCGATCTGCCAGCGGCCCTGAAAGAGTTGGGCGATGGTCAAAGCCGGCACGGTGAAATTATTGGTCAGAAAGACCAGGGATTTGCCGGTGAGCGGGTCACGATAGCCGATGCGGCGGAGCGGGGCGGGATAATCGTGCTGCACCGCCAAGCCGGTCAGCACCACGGTCTGGTCAAAACGCAGGCCCGTGGTTTTATCCACCGGCCGGGAGTAGCGGCGGGCGCACCGGAAGTTTTGCTTGGCGCGGGTAACGAAGAAGGCTCCGCATTGATGCAGCCGATGCCAGCGGGCAAAGTCCAGATAGCCGCGGTCCATGATATAGAAGGAACCGGCTTCCCAGACCAGTTGGTCGAGGATGTTGACGTCATGAACGCTGCCTGGCGTGATAATGATGACGGTGGGAAAGTTGCCCTGGAGCGTCAGCAGCGTGTGGAGTTTGATGGCGGCTTTGGCGCAGCGGAAGGTGGCCCACGGAAAGAGCGAGAGGCAGAGGTCGATGGTGGTGGAGTCCAACGCATAGGCGGCGGCTTGGAGTTCAAAGCGGAACGGCTCATCGGCGTAGAGCGTGGCCGCTTGCTGGATGAGGACGCGGGCAAAGTCGGCAAAGATGCGCCAGTCGCGTTTTTCATTGGCGTCAGCCAGCGTGCTGCGGGAAGTGGGTTGACGGATGCCGGCGTGATAGAGCTTGGGTCCGAAAGAGACCAGACAGGTTTCGATGTCGCGCAAACTTTCACGCCACGTCAGTTGGACGAAGGCCAGCACGAGGAAGTGTTCGTAAGCGGGGAGTTTGCGGACGCGGAAGTTGCCGTGGTAACGGGCGACACACTTGTCGAACTCGTATTGGGGCAAGAAGTCGAGGAGTTGGGCGAAGACGGTGCGACCTTCGTTCATAGGGTGAAAAACCGCAGGAATGCGGGAAACCACCCTCAAGGAATCGTCGCAGAATTGAAATCGAAAAAAGTCCAAACAGCGGAAATACATCGGTTTTACCGAATCGGAATCGCTGTCACTGAAAACTTAACCGGACAGTAGTGA
>PKZR01000082.1:0-1172 GCA_003133815.1 Limisphaerales bacterium
TTCGGCTTTGCTCATCTGTGCAGACCACAGCAGTTGCAATTCTTCCCGGCTCAAATTTTTTTGCTTCCGACTCCGTTCATCCCCCGCCAGCCGTTCGCGCAAGTCCTTGATGTTGGCACCGGCCATTTCTGGTTTCTCGGCGAGCAATTTTGCCACAGCCAGGTCAATCTGCCTGTCGCGTTTGGAAAAGCGGTCGCAGAGGTCCTCGGATACGCCATCAATCTGAAAATCACCGCTGATCCGGTTGCGAATCGAATAACCAAAAGAACGTAATTCGCGGGCGAGTTCATGGTAATAAGCGTTCTCGGCGAATTTTCTGGCGCGGAGCAGCTCGTAGTTCTGGAGCGCCTTCCAGCGATTTTCGGCAGCATCAAAGGTTGCATTGAAGACAATGCAATGGGTGTGCAGGTGCGGATCAAGGGCGCGCGACGTGTCGTGCGTGAATAACGCCGCCGCCACATTGCCAGTTTGCCGGTCAAAATTTCTGCCACCCGCCCGGACACGCGTGGAGGCAAACGATTCAAATTCACGCAAGGCCGACCGGACAGCGCGATTATGCGCCTCAACGANNGTTGAGTCAATATTTCGCCCGTAGCCGGATGTTGGTTTTCACAAAGCCGGATGAATTCATCGGCCATAACCTTGCCGGACAACCCCAGCCGTTCACCTCCCAGCCCAAACCATTCACCCGTCACCCGCTGTCCCTCGGTGTAGTAGTCGCCAACACAAAGATGCTCCTCAAAGTATTCCTTCGCGTTTTTCAGATTGTATTGCGTCTTGGCTGCCACCACATCCAAACCCTAGCGGACTCTGCCCGTGATTTTTTGCAAACTTTGCAAGTTCGAGTTCCGATTTTGTGGTGAGCTACGGCCATGCGCACAAGCGAACCGCACACCAAATTCTGACAGACACAGCCATGCAAACGCCCACCCCGGTCCAGATTAAAACCGCCATCAAGGTTCTGAAAATGTATGCCGAGCGACTCAACGAGCAGGCTACGCATTCAGTGATTCAATTGCCGGAATCACGCCTGGGTGCTGACTATGCCGCGCGCATCCAATCACAAACCATCGGGCAAATCAGCCACGTTGAAGCCGTCGCCGCGCAACTGACCGACTGGCTGGACGAAATTATTCAACCGCAGAAGCAGTGAGATTTTTGTCATGTTTTAT
>PKZR01000082.1:1193-2535 GCA_003133815.1 Limisphaerales bacterium
TGATCTGGCCGCAACCACGACCGCACAGCAGACAGGCCGTGGACGCGGACTCGTCAAAGCGCGTCCATTTTATCTGAAAATTTTATTCATCCATACCGCTCCGTTTTATGTCCGCATTTGACCCAGAACTCGCCGGTAAAATGGTTGCGGATTATGCGCCGGCACGACCGGCAAAATTTCAAGACTTGCTTCCAGCAAGAAACGTCATAGCCGAGTTGCGGCAAAAAGGAGCTTCGTATCGCGCCATCGCTGACCTGCTGTCACGCCACAACCTGACGACCAGCAAAACCGCTGTAACCGTCTTTTGCCACGAAGTCCTTGACTACCCCGTCCGGTCACGCAGGCGCGTTTCGCGGAAAAAAGAATCGGCTCTTGTCGTGCCACCAAATGAGCCGGTTTTTCCAGTTCCAACGCCACTGGCCAGTTCAAAAACTGACGAAATGTCACCGGCACGCTCGCGCGGGCCACGCATCGCACAAGTCCGAATGCTCAAACCACAAACCACATGAAACGACTCAATCTCATCCTTAATGGCAAAGGCGGTGTCGGCAAAAGTTTCTTCGCCGTCAACTTCGTCCAATTTCTCAAAGACAAGGGCATCGCCCACGTCGCCATTGACAGCGACAACGAAAACTCAACCTTGAAAAGGTTTCATCCCGATGCGCGCTTTGTTGATCTGGCTGACCGGCGCGGGCCGGATGGCATCTTCACCACTTTGGAAAAATCGAATCTGGTAGTCATGGATTGCCGGGCCGCTTCCACCGATCTATTTATTGATTTCTTCGCCCAAATCAACCTCCCGTCCGTGCTATCGGCGCTGGGTGCGGCACTCACGCTGGTCATGCCGGTCAATCACGAGTCCGACAGCGTGGATCAGGTGCAACGGCTGACCGATGAGTTTGGTAAAAAATGCGGCTATGTCGTGGTTCGCAATGCCGCCCACAGCAAAAGTTTTGTCCTGTATGAAGGCTCCGAAGTTTGCGCCCAACTAAAGGACAAGCTTGGCGGCAAAGAAATCGCCATGGATCAATTGCAGGATTGGCTCGTCGTGGCTCTTAACGAGCAAAACCTGACCATTCCGGCGGCGGTGAAACATCCCGCCTTCGGCCTGCTGGACCGGCAGCGGCTGCAAACCTGGCAGCACAAACTTTACGCCGAAATCGAGTCTGCCTCCGACCTTTTGCTGCCCTCCAAGCCATGAGCGCTTCCGATAAATCCGGCCAATCGCAAACGCCGCCCGATTACGACGAGGAATTCACACAGGCGGTCGAGAAATTCCGCGAACAGCACAAATTGCCAGCCGACGATGCGGTGCTGCTTCTGGTCGAATTGTTTCGCATCC
>PKZR01000313.1 GCA_003133815.1 Limisphaerales bacterium
GGCAGGGTGAGATGATATTGCCACAAGGTTTCGCCATTGCGCCATGCCGGTTGATACGAGAAGGTTTGAAACAAATTCAACGCCACGAAGCCGATGCCCGATGCAAGCACGCCGGAGCGAAGCAATGTTTTTGGTTGTTGCAGGATTGGGATGGCGACAGACACCGCCAAGGCCAGCAGGCAGAACGCGGAAAAATAAAGGTAACGCTCCGCGACAAAAAGCCCCGGAATGTCGAGATTCAAATACGGAACCATGATGACCAAGAACACGGCGAAATAGAAAAAAAGATCCTTGCGCCGGCAAAACAAGCACAGCCCGGCTGCGCTCCCCAACGCCGTGGATGCCAGCGCGGCGGCCACCTGCCACAGCGGATAAATCACCAGTTGATTCGGCCATTGATAAATAACCCTCAGGTGCCACGGAATAAAAAACTGCTGCAAATAAATCCAAAGGACGGGCGGGTCCACCATGAGCAAGTTCCATATATGCCGCAAGCCGTGGACAGTTTGACCGCCGAGAATGCCCATTTGAGTCAGCATCTGGCCATACCATTTAAAGACCAAAAGGCTTGCCACCAGGCCGGGAATGGTCAGAAGAATCTCCTTTGGAAAATCACGTTTCCAAAAAAACGGCGCGCTGCCCGGACGTTCGCCATTTAGGTAGGGCAGAAAAACAGCATGCAAGAAAAGCACAATGGGAAAAGTCAGCACGCTGATCTTCGAAAAAAGTCCGCAGAGGAAACAAACCAGGGTGGCCAGATACCATCCATAACGGGCACGCCCGCTATGCGTTGACAAACGTCGCGTTTGCGCGCAGAGGGCGAGCAGCATAAACATCGTGGATAAGATATCTTTGCGGCCCATGATCCAATCCACCGGCTCGGTGTGAACCGCGACCACAAGCCAGCCAACGGAAACGGCCAGCGCAAAACCGTAGCGCCGGGTGGTGCCAAGCAGAAAAGCAAACATCAGCGCGACGACAATTCCGTGGAGCAGGACGTTGCCGAGGTGATAGCCGAACGCTTTGCCGAAGCCGAAGAGCCGGCTGTCGAGCGCCCACGAAACATCCCGCAGCAGCAACGGTTCCTCGCGCGGAAAACTTGTCACGAAAATTTCCTGCATATCGGCGGACAAGTTTGCCTGACCGTAAAGTTCAGGATGATCCCGCAGAATCCGCACATCGTCGTAATAGACGAAATCATATTTCACCGATGGAAGATAGATTACCCATGCCGTCAGCATGAGCAGCAAGCCGGTGAGCAGGTTGCGGTGGCAGCGAAACCATCCGGTGTCCTCAATTGTGCTGGGTGCGGCAGTCATCGGATCGCGCTAACGAGCATTTGCTTGGCCAGCGGTTTAAACGGACTCATCAGGTAAAGCCGGATCAGCAGCGGATGCACGGGCAGGGAACCTTTGATGGAAAACGGCATGAAGCGCGGCACGCAGCGGACTATCTTGAATCCATTCGCCGCCAGCAGGTCGCAAAGCCCCTTGTCTGTGTAGATGGACACATGGGTGTAGTCATCGAAATATTCGCGGGCGCAATATTTGAAATTGGGCTGCACGATGGTCAGCATCGCGCCAGGCTTCATCTTCCGCCGCAATTGGGAAAGACAATTCACCAGATCGGATTGCGAAACGTGCTCGAAGCAATTGCTGCTGAATACATAGTCAACGGAATTGTCCAATACGGCGTCAAGTTGCGTGATGCTGGTGACCAGACCTTCCACGCCGGGGTCGAGATGCGGGAGCATTCCCGGCCACACATCCACGGCCAGCCGCCGCTTGGCTTTGACTGAATTGATGAAATCGCCATAGCCTGCGCCCAGTTCCAGGACGACACCGTCTGGCGGGATTTGTTTTTGGAACACGCAGGCCATCAATGTTTGCCATAGGACACGGCGGCGCGGATCAGGCGTGAAGCGTGTGTTATGATAGACATCATCACTCATGGGTATGACCTTTCCAATTGACAAAAATACCGAGGAGCATGCTCAAGCCCAGTCGCGTGGCGACGCGGTTGTTCACGTTGCCGCCCTTGCTCGTGCCGACGCGCGGATAAAAGGTGATGGGACATTCCAGGATGCGTGCGCCCGCTGTCAGCGCCGTATCCAAAAAATAAGCGTTGAATTCCAGGTTGATCTGCGGATCTAGCCTCGGCATGAGTTCGCGCAGCGTCGCGTTGCGGCAAAGTTTATAGGTCGTGCCCACGTCAGTAAGCGACACCATGCCGAGATGTTTCAGTTCCAATACTTTCCCGGCGAAAAGATTTCCGTAGTGCATATACAGCGACAATTGCGTGACGCGTTCCTGAAGCTGCTCCACAATCCGGCTGCCGTTCACCACGTCCGCGTGCGGGATGTAGGCCATGAACTTGTCAATGTCCGCCGCGCGGAAGGTCAGGTCGCCTTCGCACAGCATCGTCAACTCCGTGTCGTCAAATTTCAACGACTCACGAAGCGCGCGATGCACGCACGCGCCATAACCCTGCCGTGTCTCGTTGAATACGATTGCCCCGGCCTGCGTCGCGAGCTCCATCGTTTTGTCCGTGCTGTTGTTGCTGATGACGATCACGCGTTTGACCAGCGGATGCACCCGGAAATCCTGCACCGCGCCGGAGATGCTGCGCTCGTCGTTGTATGCCGTCAGCGCGACGGTCAGGAAACGGTTCGCGGGCGGGTCGTTGCGGACAAATTTCGCATGGCGGATGCGCGTGACGTTGCGGAACAGATCCCAACTGATGAGCGCCGTGCCGATGACGAGCGGAATGCCGCTATACCAGATGACCAGTTCATTGATGCGGAGGAAAAAATGCGGATTGAACAACACCAGCCGCAGTGGGCCGAGCAGGACGTTTGTCACATAGGCAAACAGCGCAATGGAGATGAACAGAAAACCGTAAAGCGCGAACCAGGTCGTCGTGGATTTCCCGCGACGGGCGGGAACGGGCGGTTGAGGCTGGGCAGGGGACGTGAAACGGTTTTCGTCAAAGTTCACCGCACTGACGTTAGGCCAAGACTGATTGCGGTCAAGGTCGAATTCGGCAGAAATGGTCTGGTTGCATATATAAATGCATGGTGGGCGTCCGTTAATGCCCTATATTCGGCGGCTGCTCCGTTATTTGCAAACCTCCCGACGGCCCATTGTTTTCGTCGGGGTGCAAAGTAACTTCATATTTTCGCTGCTGAACTTTGTCGTCGTGATCGGTGTATGATATGGAAAATGAAACGGGCACACGTAAAAAAGCCAAGCCGCTCTTCGGACTCAATTTGATCAGGTATTGGTCACAATCACTCTCGTCGCTTTTGACGCTGGTTATTTCCGCCATAACGCCGTCGGATGCCGAAATGGAAATATCGTTTGCTGGTCCGGTCTTGCGTCTCATCCAGATATTCGCATTCTGCAATTTGCCGTCGCCATAGCTATGGCTACTGTTTCCAAAGCTAAATGATGGCGGTTGTTGTTGCTCCATCTGTCTGAAAATACCAACAGCAATTTCTGATGAGCTTGGAGAGTTGTTGTAGGCAACAATTGGTATCCGTCGGTTCGTGATGTCACCCAACAACGAAAGAATACGCACTTGCATCACAAGTATCGGCGCGAGCAATCCGACACAAATTAAAGCGAGATAACGCATAACGATTTAATCGCCCAACGGATTATGGACATCGCATTGTGCAGCCAGTCCTTTTTCATTTGTTTGACTCTGCCGCTGGCAAAACGGTTTGACAAGAAAAAGTTGACTGGAGATTTGCCGTCAAACGTCTGCCAGCAATGACGTGTCGTTCTCGTCCTGATTTATTGAACAACAAAGGAACAAAGGAACGAAGGTTTTGCCGGCTTTGGTGCCTTGGTTTCTTTGTTGTTCAAACCTTGAGGTCAGCCGATAAACGCCGCGTGAACGGTAATGGTCAACCCCTTTCCGTCCCGGTGGCGGTGGCTGGTGGTGGCCTGCGTTTTCTCCAATAGAGCCAGCAGCCGACACCCGCGCCAGCCAGCAGCAGCAGAATTAACCACAATATCCACGATGACAGCGCGTTCACCAATACCGACGGCGACGCCAATGATCCGGGCATGACGGTGATGAAATAATCGTGTCCCAGTCCGGTGGCGAAAAGCTCCGGCTTGGTCGCCAGCACGCCGGATTTGTTTTTGAACTCATACACATCGCCGGAGCCGTCGGCCGAGAACAGGTTGCCTTTGCTGTCAAACACCAGACAGGTCGCCGACTTCGGGCCTTTGGCGTAAACCTTCGGGCTGCCGCCCGGGGCAAATTTGTAAACCGTACGCCAGCTGCCGACGAACAGCGTCCCCTTGCTGTCAAACGTCAGCGCGTTCGCCTTCAGGCCGGTGGCAAATGTGGTGCGCGTGCCGTCGGAATCATACTTAAAGACGAGGCCGGATTTCTGGT
>PKZR01000142.1 GCA_003133815.1 Limisphaerales bacterium
TTCAATCTCGTATGCATGGCTGCACCCAACCCGTGGATGATTTTACCGTTTGTGCTGTTGCTCACCGCGATCGCACTTGCCCCATTGTTTGCACAAAATTGGTGGTCGCGACATTACGCTAAAGTTGCGTTCGGCCTCGGCGCAATCACGCTTGGTTATTACATTTTTGTTTTGCGGGATAACGCGCGCGCGTTGCATACCGCGCATGATTACATCAGCTTCATCGCGCTGGTCGGTTCGCTGTTCATTGTTTCCGGCGGCATTCATATCAACGGCAAGGGTGAAGCAACCCCGCTGGTGAATGTCATTTTCTTGCTGGTCGGCGCAGTGATCGCGAATGTTCTGGGGACAACCGGTGCGGCGATGCTGTTAATCCGTCCGTGGATTCGAATGAATCAATACCGCATCACCGCATATCATATCGTCTTTTTCATTTTTATTGTCGCTGATATCGGCGGATGTCTCACGCCCATCGGCAATCCGCCATTGTTTCTTGGTTATCTGCAAGGCGTCCCATTTTGGTGGGTGGCGAAAAACTGCTGGCCGATGTGGGTGGTGGGGGTGGGTATTTTGCTTGCGATATTTTATGTTTTGGATCGAATCAATTTCCAAAGCGCTTTACTCGCTGGGCGTGAAAAGAAACCGGCGCCCGAGACGTGGAAATTCGACGGTCTGCCAAATTTTTTTTATCTAGCCGTCATTCTCGGAGCGGTGTTTGCAAGCAAACCAGTTTTTCTGCGCGAAGCAATCATGCTCGCCGCCGCGTCTGGTTCTTATTTCACAACCAACAAATCCGTGCATGAGGCCAATCATTTCGATTTTTACCCCATTCAGGAAGTGGCGATTTTGTTCGCCAGTATTTTTGCAACGATGATGCCCGCGCTCGACTGGCTCAACGCCAATGCGCGTGAAGTGTTGGGGGCAAATCCAGCGCCGGGAATGTTCTTTTGGAGCGCGGGCGGCTTGTCCAGCGTGCTGGACAACGCGCCGACGTATCTCGGTTTTTTGAGCGCGCTTTTCGGCGTAACCGGTGCAAAAAACATTTCCGAACTGCTCGCGCAAAATTCTTCGCACATTCTGGCCATCAGCATCGGCGCGGTATTTTTCGGTGCGGCGACTTATATTGGCAACGGTCCAAACTTCATGGTCAAGGCCATCGCCGACCATGAAAAAATTCCCATACCGACATTTCTCGGTTTCATTTTCAAATACACATTACCGTTTCTATTGCCGATGCTGATTATAGTCTGGTGGCTGTTCTTCAAAAATTAAATCCAAAGCAACTTTGGGAACGGGCGTTGAGTGCGTCACCGCATTGGTGTGTATTGCGCACTCAGTTTGCCCGGTTTCCTCGCGCACGCAGGATAGCCAGTCAGTCTAAACGCCAGAAGCATCTTAACGATTTCTTAATACATTCACTGCACAACTTAATTAGGCAGGTCGTCAATTCGTGGCTAGTGTTTCTTCATGAAAAGATTTGAGTGGCTGTCATTGACCGTTTGCTTCGATGAATTGGAATTAAGGCAATTCCTTGCACATTCACATTCTTAAAACTAAATCTATGATTGATATTATTTACATCGGCACAGCGGTCTTGTTTTTTTCGGCGTTTATGCTTTACGCGGTCGGCTGCGAAAAACTCTAGGAGAACATTTATGGAAAATATCATTCTTGGAATTATTTCCGTCGCGCTTTGCGCTTATCTGATTTTTGCAATGGTGCGGCCTGAAAAATTTTAACCCCTGAAAATTTATGAACGCCCATCAATGGCTGGAACTCGTGATTTACCTCGGCGCGCTCGCGCTCATCACCAAACCGCTCGGCATTTACCTGGGCCGCGTGTTCGATGCGAATGGCCGCACGTGGCTTGACCCGGTCGTGCGCCCGCTGGAAAAACTGACTTACTGGATTTTCCGCGTTGATCCGAAAAAGGAGCAGGGCTGGAAACAATACACTTTCGCGCTCCTGATTTTCAGCCTCGTGAGTTGTCTTTTCACCTACGTGATCCTGCGCTTGCAGCAATACCTGCCGCTGAATCCGCAGCAGTTTGGCGCACTATCGCAGCATCTGGCGTTCAACACCGCCGTCAGCTTCACAACGAACACGAACTGGCAGAGCTACGGCGGCGAAAACACGATGTCATATCTCTCACAAATGGTCGCGCTGGCCATCCACAACTTTTTCTCCGCCGCCGTCGGCATTGCCGTTGCGGCAGCGCTCGTGCGCGGCATCGCGCGGCACACGGCCACGACCATCGGCAACTTCTGGGTGGATTTGACGCGCATCATTTATTATTTGCTTCTGCCGATCTGCCTCGTGTTTGCGTTGTTTCTTGTCTCGCAGGGCATGATTCAGAATTTCAAGCCCTACACAACGGCGACACTCATTGAACCGCAGACCGTTTCTGTCCAGGTAACTGATGCGAACGGCACCGGCATCACAAACAGCGCCGGCAATCCGGTGATGACGAACCAGGTGGTCAGCACGCAGTCCATCGTGCAAGGCCCGATGGCGTCGCAGATGGCCATCAAGATGCTCGGCACGAACGGCGGCGGCTACACGAACGCCAACGCCGCGCATCCGTTTGAAAACCCCACGCCGCTCTCGAACTTTTTCCAAATGCTCGCGCTGCTGTGCATCGGCAGCGCACTGACGTATCACTTGGGCCGCGAAACGAAAAATCAAAGGCACGGCTGGACTGTCTGGTCGGCGATGTTTGCCATGTGCCTTGCCGGAGTCATGCTTTGCTGGTGGGCGGAAGCTAAAGGCAATCCGATTCATCAACAACTCGGCGTCGCCGTCGCCGACGGCAACATGGAAGGCAAGGAAGTTCGCTTCGGCATTTTTGATTCAGCATTGTTCGCCACAGTCACGACTGACGCCTCGTGCGGCGCGGTCAATTCCATGCACGATTCGTTCACGCCGCTCGGCGGACTTGTGCCGATGTTCAATATCCAGACCGGCGAGGTGATTTTCGGCGGCGTCGGCGCGGGACTTTACGGCATATTGATTTTTGTCATCCTCGCCGTCTTCATCGCCGGACTGATGGTCGGGCGCACACCGGAATATCTCGGCAAAAAAATCGAGGCCTATGACGTGAAAATGGTGCTGCTCGCGTTCGTCATTCTCGCGTTCATTATCCTCGGTTTCACGGCCTGGGCATCGGTGAGCAACTGGGGCACCTCCAGTCTCGCCAACAACGGCCCGCACGGCTTGAGCGAAATGCTTTATGCCTACTCCTCGTGCGCAGGCAACAACGGCAGCGCGTTCGCCGGATTGAATGCCAATACGCCGTGGTGGGACACGACGCTGGGCGTTGACATGCTGCTCGGACGGTTTGGAATGATCGTGCCACTACTGGCACTCGCCGGTTCGTTGGCGAAAAAGAAAATCGTCCCCGCCAGCGCTGGAACTTTTTCGGTGAGCGGCTTGACGTTCGCCGTGCTGCTCGTCGGCACGGTCATCCTGGTCGGCGCGCTGACGTTTTTGCCCGCGCTGACGCTCGGCCCGGTTGTCGAGCACTTCCTGATGTTGAAAGGCAATTTGTTTTAACCTGAATTATTTATGTCAACGAAATCCGTTTCCCTGTTTGAGCCGAAAATTCTTTTGCCAGCGTTTGGCGAAACTTTTCTTAAACTCAACCCGCGCCTGATGGTGAAAAATCCCGTCATGTTCGTGACGATGGTCGGCGCGATCATCAGCACCGTGGAGATTTTCCGCTCGCCCGGACAAACCTTGTTCGTCGTGCAAATCGCGATCTGGCTTTGGTTCACGGTTCTGTTTGCGAACTTCGCCGAAGCGATTGCCGAAGGCCGCGGTAAGGCGCAGGCCAAATCGCTCCGCGCCACGCGCACGCGCACGAGCGCGAATAAAATGTCCGGCAACGGCAAAATTGAAAGCGTGGACGCCGGTTCGCTCCGCAAAGGTGACATCGTTGTCGTTCGCACCAATGAACTCATTCCCGCCGACGGCGAAGTCATTCTTGGCGCGGCGACGGTGGACGAATCGGCCATCACCGGTGAATCCGCGCCCGTTATTCGCGAGGCGGGCGGCGACCGCAGCGCCGTCACCGGCGGCACGCGCGTGCTTTCCGACGAGATCAGAATCCGCATCACGGCCAATCCCGGCGAAGGATTTTTGGACCGCATGATTTCGCTCGTCGAGGGCGCGAGCCGCCAGAAAACGCCCAACGAAATCGCGCTCACCATTCTGCTTGCCGCGCTTACCGTCGTATTTTTGCTCGCCGTCGTGACGTTGAAACCGTTCGGCATTTACTCTGGCACGACTTTCTCGAACGTCGTGCTCATTTCGCTTTTGGTTTGCCTGATTCCGACGAC
>PKZR01000020.1:0-739 GCA_003133815.1 Limisphaerales bacterium
TCCGCATCACGACGTGGGGCGAGTCGCATGGCGGTGGCGTGGGCGTTGTCGTGGACGGATGCCCGCCCTGTCTCAAACTTTCCGAGGCGGACATCCAGCCGGATTTGGACCGCCGCCGTCCGGGGCAGTCCAAAATCGTCACGCCGCGCAAGGAATCTGACACGATTCAAATCCTCTCCGGAATTTCCAACGGCAAGACGCTCGGCACGCCGATTTCGCTCTGGGTCAAAAATGAAGACCAGCGTTCCGAGGCTTACAACGAGATGAAGGACAAGTTTCGTCCTTCGCACGCCGACTACACTTATTTCGCAAAATACGGCATTCGCGCGTGGGCGGGCGGCGGACGCGCGAGCGCGCGCGAGACGGTCGGTCGCGTGGCGGCGGGCGCGATTGCGAAAAAGATTTTGCGTGAAAATTTCGGCGTTGAAACGCTGGCTTACGTCAAACAGGTCCAGAAAATTTCGGCGGAAATAAACCCCGACAAAGTGAAGTTTTCCGAAGTCGAATCAAACATCGTCCGGTGCCCGGACAAATCGGCTGCGGAGAAAATGATCCGGCTCATCGAGAAAATGCGGCGCGATGGCAACACCGTTGGCGGGATTGTCGAGGGCATCGCGCGCGGCGTTCCGGCCGGCTGGGGCGAGCCGGTGTTCGACAAGCTCGAGGCGGATTTGGCCAAGGCCATGTTAAGCCTGCCAGCGTCGAAGGCGTTTGAAGTCGGCTCGGGCTTCGGCGGCAT
>PKZR01000020.1:790-9011 GCA_003133815.1 Limisphaerales bacterium
CACGATCCGTGCGTGCTGCCACGCGCGGTGCCAATGGTGGAGGCGATGACCGCGCTGGTTTTGGTTGATCACGCCTTGCGCCAAAAGGCGCAATGCGGTTGACATTTTTTGAGAAAGCACGATTTTTTCTTTATCTAAAGTTATGGCCGAAAAAACTGTCAACGAAATCCCGCGCGACGTTCGGGCTCTTTTCACCAAGGGCAGCGAGGCGGCTCAGCGGGAAAATCTTGATTACGCCCTCGCGCTGTTCAACCAGATACTTGAAAAGGAGCCTGCGTTTTACGAATGCCGCAAGGCGCTTCGCGCGGCGCAATTCAAGAAGACCGGCGGAGCCGGTGGAGGCGGTTTCTTCAAAAAGATGATGAGCGGCGCCGGTTCTTCTCCGCAAATTGCCAAGGCTAAAATGGTTCTGAACAAAAACCCCGGCGAGGCGATGGCCATTGCCGAGCAAATTTTAAACGGCGATCCGAATAATTCCAGCGCACACAGGATCATCGTTGAGGCGGCGAAGGCGCTGGAGCTGCCGCGCACCGCCGTTCTGTCCTATGAGACTTTGATAAAGCATTCGCCGAAGGATCGGAATCTGGCGATTGATTTTGCCCACACCCTTGCCGAGGCGGGTGATGTCAGCCAGGGTGATCACAATCGCGGCGAAAAAATCCTGATGGATTTGCTTCGCGAATATCCAAATGACGGCGACCTGAGCCAGGCGCTGAAAAATCTGTCCGCGCGCAAGACGCTTGACGAAGGCGGCTATGGCGCGCTCGAAGACGGCGGAGGATCGTATCGCGACATATTGAAGAACAAGGATGAGGCCGTATCGCTTGAGCAGGAAAAGCGCGCGCATAAAACCGAGGACGTGGCGGCGCGATTGATTGATGAATACGAGTCGCGCCTGCAAACCGAGCCGAACAATCTCAAGCTTGTGCGCCAGCTTGCCGAACTTTACACACAGAAGAATGAATTTGACCGCGCGCTGGAATTCTACGACCGCATTAAAAATTCCGAGATGGGCGGGGGTGACGCGTCGCTTTCACAGGCCATCGCGAACACGATTGTGCGCCGGTTTGATTATCAGATCGCGGAGTTAAATCCCTTTGGCGCGGAACATGCCGCAGAGGTGGCGAGGCTTCAGGCGGAGAAGCTGGACTTTCAAGTTGCCGAATGCCAGAAGCGTGTCGAAAAATTCCCGACTGACCTGGCAATCCGGTTTGAAATGGGGCAGTTTTATTTTCAGGCGGGAAAGATCGGCGAGGCGATCTCGGAATTGCAGAAGGCGCAGGGCAACCCGCATAGGCGTCTCGCCGCCATGAGCCTGCTCGCGCAATGCTTCGCAAAGCGCAGGATGTTCGACCTCGCCGCGCGCACGCTACAAAACGCCATCAAGGAGAAAATTGTTTTCGACGACGAGAAAAAGGATTTGATCTACAACCTCGGTTGCGTGCTGGACAGCATGGGCAAAAAAGAGGAGGCCGTGGAACAGTTCAAGATCATCTACGAAACGGACATCAGCTACAGGGATGTCGCCGCGAAGGTGGATGCATTTTATGCGGGGCAGTGAGACGAATTGATGAAGTCCAAATTTGAAACTCTTTTGGCAGGGTTGGTTTTTCTTGCGATCCTGGGATTTCCCGTTGTTTTGTTCCTAGTAATTGTTGGTGACGAACAATTTGTCAGTGGCAAACAGGAATGTATTCGTCGGGATCGTGAAAGTCTTTTGGCGGCGCTGAAAAACATACAATCTGGAGTTTTAATTACTAATTACGATTCTCCAGGAATGAGGCCATTTGATGCTTCAAGATTACGGCCCAACATCGGGGGCACTAATTATCAATGTATTCTCGCCACCGATGAATATGTTTGGGAATACGGTTTGTTGGCTATAACCACCAACCAGGTTTTTATCTGGTTGGATAAGAAGCAAGGGCCAAAAATCATCACCGATTCATATAAGGTCCCAAGATGGCGGATGGGATTTTGATTTTATTGCGGCGACGCTGGATGGATTTTATGTGGGATAGTAGAAAAGTTTTATTCCAAAAGATTTTCATATTTATGGCAATCGCGCCGCTGCTTTCACATTCACTCGAGGCGCGCGAAGACGTGATTTTGCTGCACGGTCTTTGCCGCACGAGCCGCTCGATGATCGTCATGGAACGCGCACTGACGCAGGCCGGCTACACAGTTCTCAACGTGGATTATCCTTCGCGGTCTGAATCCATCGAACGTCTGGGCGAAGATGTCGTAGGCAAGGCAGTGGCGGATTGTGAGCGCGACGGCGCGGTGAGAATAAATTTCGTCACACATTCGCTCGGCGGAATTCTCGTGCGCAGTTATTTGGCGGATCACCCGGTTCCGGCGCTTGGCCGCGTTGTGATGCTCGGCCCTCCGAACCAGGGCAGCGAAGTCGTGGACAGGTTGGGCGGCTGGTGGCTTTTCAAAAAAATCAACGGCCCGGCTGGCAATGAGCTGGGCACCGGCAAAGATTCGGTTCCGAACAGGCTTGGCCCGGCGAATTTCTGCACCGGCGTCATTGCCGGAAACCTGACAATCAACTGGATCAACAGCCTCATTATTCCCGGCAGCGACGATGGAAAAGTTTCCGTGGAACGAACCAGGCTCGCGGGCATGGCCGACCACATCGTCATATCGTCGGCGCATCCTTTTCTCATGCGGAATGCTTCGGCCATCCGGCAGACCATTTATTTTTTGCGCAATGGAAAATTTGACCACACCACGGTCTAAATTCTCTTTCCTTGACGCCGACATTGTGCTGAAATTTTCCCGTGAATGGGAAATCAGGGTTTGGGTGTGGTTTTCGCGGCGACTTTGCAACCATCTTCAAGGCGTGGCGGCGTGAGAAGAATCTTCTGTTGAAACAGATCGCCGCCGACCTGGACGTCTCGGCCAACACCGTGAACTTGTGGGAACACGGACGGCGTTTTCCCGGCGGCAACAACATCGAGCGGCTCCTCCAATACACCGGCCTGACGCGCTGCCGGCTTTTCTGCCTCAAGGCCCCCAAATGCACGCGGGGCCATTGCCTCCTGGAAAAATCTTCACGGCGCTGAACATGATTCCAGCGGGATCATGCCTTTGGTGAACAACGGGAGAAAAATGTCCGTTGCTTCTCCCTCTCCGCCGCAGAGCGGGGGAGGGGGCCGGGGTGAGGTGGCGCAAATTAAACCCCTCACCCTGACCATCTCCCCGCGCTATCGCGCAGGGCGAGGGAAACAGCCTTGGTTTGTGAACATAAGATTCCACTTTCCCGTCGTCTCCACCGTTCAATTTTAAGTTGAAAACGACTTCTCGTCGGTTCCGACAATCCTGCTAAGGTCGTTGCAGATTCAATTTTGCACACCATGAAACATCTGGCATCCAACTCGCGCGGCTCCGGCGGCATCGTCCGATGCTCCGGCGGCGCGGTCGCCACCAGTTTACACACCGCAACTTCCTGTCACCGCCTCGCAACTTCCTTTTTACACACCGTGACACACTTTTTACACGCGGTAACTTCCCGTTCACACACGGTGACGGCAACTTTACACACCGAAACTTCGCGTCACGGCACCGAAACTTTGTGTTGCCACACCGTCCAAGCCTTTCACCACACCGTCGAAGGTTCTCACCATGCGGAAATTTTACTTCCACACACCGTAACTTCATTTCCACACACCGTCCGCTCATGATTCCGGCAGGGGAGAAGTTTGAGCCGGCTCACGTCGGGCTGCTACAGGGTTCCGAATGCCGCAGGGTCAGCTTGTCTCGCCGAAGTCAGACGAACGCGGAAGCAACGGCAGAAGTCAAAGGCGCAGACGTAAAACGGAGGCCGCTCTTTTTATGTATGAACGGACTGGAATCATTTCTGGTCGGATTTACAATTGTTTTACAACTTTCCGCTGGCGCGTCATGGCGATGGGGGAGTATTGAGTAGGTGATTCACACAGGACACTGGATTCACGAACGATGAAATTCAAATGGCGATTATGGTCGGGGCCGACGTTTGCCGCAGTGGTTTTGGTCTGGCTCGTTCTGGCCTACATCTTCATGTGGCCGCCGGTTGTTACGGACTATCGAATGGGGCCTCATTCGTGGGATTTTTGGTGGAATTTGCGGGAGCCGCGCGGTTATTCGTCCAGCTATCCTTGTATCAACAATCTCCGACAAATAAGCGAAGCAATTGATGAATGGGCGCTTGAGAATGAAAAGCACACTGGCGATCCCGTCACGCTTGACCAGATCAAGCCGTATATCAAAATCAACATGATAAATGCAGATTTTCCAAAGTGTCCGTGGGGTGGAAAATACTCTGTCACTGTCGTCGGCGCTCCGCCGACTTGTTCATTGGAAACGAATTCGGAAACGGCACGGATTCGGATCGATAATTTTTATTGGCAAGCAATTCCCGGCTCTCAACACAGAATGCCATGAAACCCAAACTCCTCCTCTGCCTCGCGCTCGTTTTGAGCGGCGGGTTTGCAAATGTTGCCGATACCAATTCACTTGGAGTTGTCATCATCCCGTCCAAGACCGAAGTTCGCATTAGAGAACCTTTTAGCGTGGCATTTCGTGTTGAAAATCCGACCAAGACGAATCAAACCGTGCGCGTGATGGGTTGTTCTTGGGATGAAGAATGGCAAAGCAGCAACACCAATATCATTTTGGCGGGGTGGCCATGCTGGGCAAATGGCCCGGTGGATGTCGAAATTCATCCCGGCGGCGCATATACGAACGAAGCACCGATGTGTATTTATGACCTGATTACAAACAAGGAAATTTCGTTTCGCATGGGTTTTACTTCAATGGGCAGCAAAGAAACTTATTGGAGCAATGAAGTCAAACTCCACATCCTTCCGCCGGACACATGGCTGCACAACGGAAAGTTTTATCGCGACCGCAATCACGATGGAAAGATAGATTGGGAGGTTTCCGGCACGACGTGGATGGGGCACGCTGATTTTTCCTCCCGATATTTTACGAATTCTGACAAGTCCGTAATGGCGACCTTGGAAGCGACTGGTCGAGGACCTGACACTTACAGGGTGGATACAAACTACGATGGGTTCTACGATTTGGAATACGGCGCAGGTGGGACCAACGGCCAAATTCAGTGGACGAAAAACATTCATGAGCGGGTGCCAGTGGTCGGCAAAGATTTTGTCCCTGTCGGAAAAGAATCGTGGATGGACTTTTGGATGCCAAAATGAAACCCAAACTCATCCTCNNCTGCCTCGCGCTCGTTTTGAGCGGCGGTTTGTTTGGCACAGGTTGTCGCAGCGTGGGAACGCAGTCATTCACGGCTTTTGCTCCGGCGCAGTCACATGAATTGGAAACTTCCAGCCGCATTGTTCTGGATGTCACATGTCGGCAGCAAACGGAACAGGCTGACTATAATTTATGGGAAAATTTTCCCATGCTCGCGCCCATTCCAAAACATTGGAAGTATGACATGACATTGCAGGTGGAGCGCGTGGTCAAAGGAGAATTTGATGACAAGACGCTTGAACTTCATTGGCTGCGCGAGCCGACCAAAGAGCAATACGAATCGCTTGGCATTTCTCCGTCAGCAATGTTTAGTTTTACGAACGGAACGCCTTTGCGAATAGGCTTCGATGGTCGTTCCGGCGAACAATTGAGAAACTTGAAAATAATGATACGACCATGAAACCCAAACTCATCCCCTGCCTAGCGCTCGTTTTGAGCGGAATATTAATTGGCGGTTCAACCTCCGTCATGAGTGCTGATCTAAAGGTCAGCTCTGATTTTCCCGGAGGCTCGGCCAAAGTTTTGAAACTTGACCGGGCTAGTAACCTCATCCACATCACACCTGCTTGCGATCCGAAACTTGGGTATCCATGCTGGTGGTATTTCCGTCTCGATAACGTGGACACGGGCAATCCCGTCGTTCTCGTAGTCACCGCCAATCAAGGAGTGGTGCAGAGCGGCGACAAACCCAGAAAGCTTCCCGCTGATTATTCCCTGCCGGAGTATGCGGCATACTCGACGGATGGAACGAATTGGGAACACACCGCGCGAGGCGAGCGACAGGGCAGCCAAAGCATTTATCGCATCAACACCGCCTCATCCACGTTGTGGCTCGCTTGGGGGCCGCCATTTACTCTGAAGGATGCCGACCAGTTGATTCAGAAGACCTGCGACCTTTGTCCTTACGCCAAAAGTTTTGTGCTGGCAAACACGCGCGGAGGCCGGCCGGTTCCCGGCGTGCGCATCTCGCAGCCCGGCGCAACCGACGGCCCGCGCTTCAGCGTCTGGATTCAAGCCCGGCAGCACGCGTGGGAAAGCGGCTCCAGTTGGGTGGCCCGTGGATTCGCTGAATGGCTCGTGTCAAATGATCCCGCCGCCGAATCGCTCCGCGCGAAAGCCGACATCGTAATAATTCCCATCATGGATGTGGACAGTGTTGAGACGGGGCAGGGCGGCAAGGAACAATTGCCGCATGACCCGGACGGTGATTGGGGCAGCGACCCTTACTTTCCCGAAGTGGCGGCGGGAATGGAAAAATTATCCGCTTTGGCCAAAGCGGACCGGCTGGATTTGTTTTTGGATTTGCACAATCCCGGTTACAGCGCCCGCGACATTGATTTCTATCTTCCGGCTGTGCCGCTGCTGTTCCCGGCGAGAGTGGCGAACGACGATAATTTTCTCAAGATTGTGCAGGAACAAATGACCGGAGCAATCAAGTTCAACGGCCGGATCGGGCCGGATGGCAAAACGTATGATCCGGTGGTGGACAAAAGCGTTGATACTTGGACCGCCGCTCAATGCCAGTCTCATACAATCTCGTTCACCATGGAAATACCTTGGAACATTTCCGCCGCCACACAGGATGGCTACCTCAAAGTCGGCGCGCAATTGGGTCGGAGCATTGATCTCTATTTGCAGCCAGCCATCCGGTCGGGTTCGAAAAAATGATGCTCATCAAGAAGCGTTAAATTGAGTTTCAACCATGAAACCCAAACTCATCCCCTGCCTCGCGCTCGTTTTGAGCGGCGTTTGCTGCCGGTCCGCATTCCATCCATCGCGCGCTTTGACAGGGAAGGTTCAAAATGTTAAAACATGATCGTGAAGCTGAATTTCAATCCTGAACGGTTGGGCCGGTTCTGTCGTGAACGCGGCATTGCCCGGCTTGAATTGTTCGGCTCGGCTTTGCGGGATGATTTTCGGGATGAAAGCGATGTAGATCTGCTGGCGACGCTGCGGCTGGACGCGCATCCGACGTTGCTCGACTGGGCGGAAATGCAGGAGAAATTGGCGGAAGTGTTTGGCCGTCCGGTGGACCTGGTGAGCCGCCGCGCCATTGAGGGCAGCCGCAACCGCTATCGCAAACATTCCATCCTCACCACCGCCACCCAAATTTATGCGGAAGGATGACGCCTATTTGGAGGACATCCTGGAAGCGGCCAAGTCCATCCAGCGTTTCACGCACGGGGTTTCCTTGGAGGCTTTCAAGGCGAACGAGGAAAAATACGAGGCGGTGAACCGCAAGTTTGAGGTCATTGGCGAGGCCGCCCGCCGCCTGTCTCCCGAAACGCGCAGTCTGTTTCCAGAAATTCCGTGGCGGCTGCTGACCGCGATGCGAAACATCCTCATCCACGATTATGACGACGTGGATTTGAATGTGGTTTGGGACACCATCGGGCGCGACCTTCCGCCGTTAATTGTCCATTTGGAAACTTATCTGGCAGCAAACCCGCCGCCCCAATCCTGACTCGGACGCGCCGAAACTTTCCGTCGGATAAATAAATTTTCGCATGAAGAAACTCATCCTCTGCCTCGCGCTTGTTTTGAGCGGCGGTAGTTCGGCTGTTCAAAAGCTGACATGTGAAAGCCTTTAAATCCGCTTCTCGTCGGCGTCGAGCATGTCCACAAAACAACGGATGTCGTCGCGGTGGTCGATGCCGGCCTGTTCTTTGCGCATTTTGAGCCGGGCAACGGCGCTGGGGTCGCTGGCAAGCGGTCGGCTCAAAATATCCTGCCAGTGCGCGTCCTTTTCGGCGGCGGTGCGCTTCACGTTCTGCTTCACCCAGTCACAGACCTGTCCGTCGGTGATGGAATTTTTCACGACCGCGAGAAATTGCTCGTGTGTCACGCCGGCAGCCTTGAGCCACGTGCCGTCGAAGGCCTTGCCAAGATTTTCATGGTAGTCGGCGTGGAGTTTGCCGGCGAGGTGCAGGCGGATTTTGTCAATGTAGCGCGGCAG
>PKZR01000374.1 GCA_003133815.1 Limisphaerales bacterium
GATGCGATTGTTTCGACCGCGAGCCTCATGATCGGGGTCGCGGCTTCCTCTGCTCCCAAGGCGGCCATTTTGATCGCGGGTGGGGCGGGGTTGGTTGCCGGAGCGATGTCTATGGCCGTGGGGGAATACGTTTCGGTCAGTTCGCAACGCGACGCGGAGCAGGCGGACATCGGCCTTGAAACGCTTGAACTCGCCACCGAGCCGGAAGCTGAATTGCAGGAGTTGTCGATGATCTACGTAAAACGCGGACTTGAGCCGGATCTGGCAATGAAGGTGGCGGAACAGTTAAGCACCCATGATCGGCTCGGCGCACACATGCGCGATGAACTTGGAATTGATCAGGCTTCCCTCGCAAGTCCGTTGCAAGCGGCATGGATCTCAGCGGCAAGCTTCGCGTCGTTCGCCATCGTGCCCATCGTTGCTCTGCTCGTCGCATCGGCGGCTTGGCGGATTCCCATGATCGCCGTCTTTTCGCTGGCGAGTCTCGCTGCGTTGGGTGCGTTTGGCGGTCACCTCGGTGGCGCGCCGCTTGGTCGGGCCGCGTTACGGGTTACCATCGGCGGTGCCCTGGCCATGAGCGTCACGGCCGTGATCGGTCGAATTCTCGGCGTTTCGGTGGGATGATAAAATCGTAAGCGTTCAATTTGTATTACTTAACTTTTGCCGACAAAACTGGAAGACACCATGCACGCGATGGTATTAAACAAAATCGGTTCCACGCTTCAATGGACCGAGCTTGCCGATCCGCAACCCGGTCCGGGCGAGATTCGAGTGAAGGTATCTGCCTGCGGCGTCTGCCGCACGGATTTGCACGTTGTGGATGGCGAGCTTCCCAACCCCAAAATTCCGATTATTCCCGGGCACGAAATTGTTGGCCGGATTGATTTGCTTGGGACTGGCGTTGGAGGTTTGAAACTAGGCAAGCGCGTCGGCATCCCTTGGCTCGGACATACCTGCGGGGTCTGTCCATATTGTTTGGAACACCGCGAAAATCTTTGCGACCACCCGCTTTTCACCGGGTATACCCGCAACGGCGGCTTTGCGACGATGGTCATCGCCGACGCGCGCTTTGCCTTTCAGCTCGGTGAAACCGGCAGCGACGTGTCGCTTGCGCCATTGCTCTGCGCTGGACTAATTGGCTGGCGTTCGCTCGTCATCGCTGGCGAGGGGAAAAAGATTGGACTCTACGGTTTTGGCGCTGCGGCCCATATCATCGCGCAGGTTGCAAAGTGGCAGGGTCGCTCTGTCTTCGCTTTCACTCGACCCGGTGATCTGTCCACCCAGGCTTTTGCCCGGAGTCTCGGCGCAATTTGGGCCGGCGGTTCGGATGAGCCGCCACCGGAGTTGCTCGACGCAGTAATTATTTTTGCGACCGTGGGTGATCTTGTGCCGCTCGCTTTGAAGGCAGTTCGCAAGGGTGGTCGCGTCGTTTGCGCGGGCATCCACATGAGCGACATCCCCGGTTTTCCGTATCAATTACTTTGGGAAGAGCGGCAACTGGTTTCGGTCGCGAATCTCACGAGGCAGGACGGAATTGATTTTATGCAATTGGTGCCGCAGATGAAAATCGTCACGAAGACCACGAGCTATCCGCTGAACCAGGCCAACCAAGCGCTCGCCGATCTCCGTGCCGGGCGCTTCGAAGGCACGACTGTTCTCGTTCCATAAGCGCGGCAGTTTTTGGATTTTTAATCATGTTCGGGTTTCACCCCATGGCATCCACAAGATTGTCAGATGATGCTTCCAGTTATGGATATTAAAACTTGGCTTGTCGAAATGGAGGTTGCGGCTTGTCTTTTAGTGGGGGCGATCACCGCGCTTATATTAATGGTGGGGCATACGCTGTGGCTGTGCTTAGCTCGTAAATAACAACAAAGCAGTTTCCCGTCATGTTGGCAGCTGAAAAACATTAAACCAAAAACCGAACAAATTATATGACCACCCTCGAAATCAAAGGCGACTGGAACATCACCAAAGGTAAATTAAAACAAAAATGGGCGAAGCTCACGGATAATGATCTCCGTTACACCGAAGGACAGCAGGAAGAACTGGTTGGCCGGATTCAAAAGCTTACCGGTGAAACGCGTGAAGTTGTAGAAAACACAATCAAGGAATACTCCGCTGCCTGCGGCTGTAAGTAAAACCAGGCAAGCCACCATCATGCCTCAAGGCGATAAATCCAGCTACACCGACAAGCAGAAGCGGCATGCGGCTCACATAGAAGCCGGTTATGAGCAACGCGGTGACAGCGTGAAAACTGCGGAGGCGCGAGCTTGGGCTACCGTGAACAAACTCTCCGGCGGCGGCAAGAAGAGCGGCTCCGGCAGGAAAATTCGTTAAGCAAAATATAATTCGTATATGAAAACTGAAATCCAAGACCCGCCCTCGGCAGAACCCGAGGTTGTTGCCGAGACCGCTGCCAGCGAATCGGAGGCGCTCCTTAAGGATCTCGCCGAGCAGAAGGATCTGCATCTACGCCTGGCTGCCGATTTCGACAACTTCAAAAAACGCAGCCGGCAGGAAAGTGAGACCCGCGCAGTGGCACAAAAGGAATCCTTCATCCTCGAGTTGTTGCCCGTCATTGACAATCTCGAACGGGCATTGGCCGCCGGCGCATCGCGAGATTCCGCACAGTTTCATCAGGGGGTGGAAATGACCTTGAAACAACTGCAACAGTTGCTCCGTCAGCACGGCGTCGAAAGTGAGGAGATTGTCGGCAAGCCGTTCGACCCGCATCAGCATGAAGCGCTTTCACAAGGCCATGATGCGGCGCAACCCGATCACGCCATTCTCCAAGTGATCCAGCGTGGCTACCGAAAAGGTTTGAAGATAGTTCGCCCGGCTAAAGTGATCGTGAATGACCTGACGGCTGCCAAGCCCGCCCGCCATGGCCGTTGAATTCAAAGATTATTATCAGGTCCTCGGCGTGACGCCCAAGGCGACGGACGACGAGATCAAAAAGGCGTTCCGCACACTCGCGCGCAAGTATCATCCCGATGTCGCCAAGGACAAAAAATCGGCGGAGGAAAAATTCAAGGAGATCAACGAGGCCAACGAGGTCTTGAGCAATCCGGAGAGCCGCCGGAAATTTGACCAGCTCGGTGCCGATTGGAAAACGGGCGCCCAATCGCGGCCACAACCAAGTCATGCCGGTGGCCGATCCGCTGGACAGGCAACGCGCGGCGGGGAAAGTGAATTTCAATTTGAAGGCACGGGCTTTAGTGATTTCTTTGAACAGTTCTTTGGCGGACGGGCGGGCCAAGCTCGCGGAGCTTCGCCATTCGACTCACAAGAATTTGCCAGTGGCCACGAGGAACCGGAAGCGGCGCGAGGCCAGGACATTCAAGGCGACATTCTTATCACGCTCGATGAAGTGCTCAAGGGAGCGATGCGCGCCATCTCGGTGCGCCGAAACAATGCGCGCACTGGCCAGGAAGAAACCCAGACCCATCAAGTGCGAATTCCAAAGGGAGTCCAGGCCGGTCAAACTATTCGCGTATCCGGCAAAGGCGGCGAGGGATCGAATGGCGGCGGCGCTGGAGACATCTATTTGCGGGTGCGCTATGCTGAGCATCCCGATTGGCGGGTACGCGGGGCCGATCTGACCGGCTCTCTGGAGCTGGCTCCGTGGGAAGCAGTTTTGGGATCAACGGTTGCCGTGCCGACCTTGGAAGGCAGCGTTTCCGTAAAAGTTCCCGCGGGCTTTCAGCAGGGACAAAAACTGCGCGTCCGAGGCAAAGGGTTGCCTGCCGGCGGCACCAAACGCGGCGATCTTTACGTCGAGGCTTCCATTCAATTTCCACCTCACCTCAGCAAGGAGGACGAATTTTTGTGGAAACAATTGGCGGCCCAAGCCACGTTTAATCCGAGAAAATCAACTTGAGGTCCGGACTCAAATTGCCCCAGTGGCGAATGGCTCTGGTGGAGGAAGCTGACCACCAGCGTAATGATAATGGTAAGTGCCGGTCTTAACTGAATCCATGCCGTTGAAATCCGGTGCGCCGCGCGAAGGACGCGAAGGGAACGAAGGAAAACCAGCGGTGCGAACGGCTTTAAACGGCACCCCAAAGGGTGAACCGGTTCCGCTCATCGCAAGGAATGTAAATCAGACCATCCCTTCGCCGCCTTGGCGCTCTTCGCGCGACCCGTTTCAGCTTTTCACGGCATCGTTCCGGCTCAAAATGTTATCACTGAAGCTGCAACCAAAAAACGGGCATCCCTATCAAATAGTCGCTTTTGTTTGGTGTCGCTATATGATTGCCCAAACACTTATGAAAACCACCGGCAACGCCCCAACTGACGCGCGCAACCAACCCAAAACAGTTCTCCCAGATATGGCCAGCGACCGCGCCACGCTTGCCGCCATTGCGCATCAGGCCATGATTGCGCGCGGCTTGGAACCGGACTTTCCATTGGCGGCGCAAAAAGAACTGGCCGCCATTGCCGGCTCAGCCAAAGCGACGGACAATGTCCGCGATCTGCGCAACTTGCTCTGGGCTTCCATTGACAACGACAACTCACGCGACCTCGACCAGCTTACCGTCGCCGAATCGCTCGCGGGCGGGCAGGTCAGAATTCTCGTCGCCGTCGCGGACGTGGACGCCTTGGTGCGCAAAGGTTCAGCCCTCGACGCCCATGCGGCGCGCAACACCACTTCCGTTTACACGCCTGCCGCCATTTTTCCCATGCTGCCGGAGGCGCTCTCCACCAACCTGACTTCGTTGAATGAAGATCAGGACCGCCTCGCCATCGTGGCGGACATGGTTTTCAAGGCCGACGGTTCGCTCGTCTCGTCGGAGCTTTACCGCGCGCAGGTTCACAATCGCGCCAAGCTGGCTTACAACAGTGTCGCCGCGTGGCTGACCGGCACCGGCCCGGCGCCCAAACGAATCGCGGAAGTTCCCGGACTCGACGAAAATCTGCGCCTTCAGGATCGCGTCGCGCAACGGCTCACGGGACTGCGCCACCATCACGGCGCGCTGAGTCTGGAATCGCTGGAAACACAGACGTTGTTCGCCGGTGATGCGCTGCGCTGGAGTTGGATCAAACCAACCGGGCGACGCAGTTGATCGAGGAATTCATGGTGGCGGCAAATGCCGTGACCGCGATTTTTCTGGCTGGCAAAAAATTTCCGTCCCTGCGCCGCGTTCTGCGTGATCCCGAACGCTGGGCGCGTATCGTCCAGCTCGCGGCGGAATTCAAGGAACAACTTCCCGCCGCGCCGGATGCGGTCGCGCTCGAAGGTTTTCTGACGCGCCGTCGCGCGGCCGCACCGGAAAAGTTCGCCGACCTTTCGCTGTCCGTCATCAAACTTATTGGCCGCGGCGAATATGCGCTTGATCTGCCCGGCGGCGACGCGCCCGGGCATTTCGCGCTCGCGGTGAAAGACTACACGCATTCCACTGCGCCGAACCGTCGCTTTCCCGATCTCATCACGCAGCGGCTCTTGAAAGCCGCGCTGGCAGGTGCGCCGCTGCCTTACACGATTCCGGAGCTGACGGATCTCGCCAAGCACTGCACCGATCAGGAGGACGCCGCCACCAAAGTTGAACGTCAGGTCAACAAGTCCGCCGCCGCGCTGCTGCTGTCGGGAAAAGTTGGACAACAATTCGACGCCATCGTCACCGGTGCGGCGGACAAAGGCACCTGGGTGCGTCTCCTCCAGCCGCCGACCGAAGGCCGGCTCATGCAAGGCACGCAAGGTCTAAAAGTGGGCGATCACGTTCGCGTCAAACTCATTCACACCGATGTGCAACGCGGTTTCATAGATTTTGCCCGGGGTTGATGGCAACTGGCTCTGCACCGGACCGTAAGTTTCACAATTCGTGATGGGGTGAAGACCCCATAGCCGGCAACTAGTTTTCCAGCCATGTTCATGGGATGGAACCAAACCAGCTTTCTCTGCACGCAGACCGCGGCCTAAACCAGAGCCGACCGGCTGCTGCCCCGTCGCCGGAAGCGGTAGCTCGCCGGGCGTATGCCATTTATGAAAATCAAGGTTCACAGCCCGGACATGAGGTGAAACACTGGCTAGAAGCCGAGGCGCAATTGTTCGGCGGCGTCGAACGCGAATCCCAAATGCATCCGGGTTCATCTCTTTTCAAAACCGAACATTAAACAACCATCCTGCTATGAAACACCATAAATTATCCAAAACCCAACAAGCGGTGATTGCCCCCCGGCCGACTTCGAGTGCTGGGCTGGACGCCGATGAAATTAATTTTTCGCCCTCGCCGGACGAAGTGGCCCGTAAGGCTTACTTCGCCTATGAGAATCAGGGTTCGCAGCCGGGTCACGAGGTGCAGCATTGGCTGAANNTGATCGCGGAACGCAATCTCACGCGGATCCACGGTTTTCATAATCAGACGTGAGAATATTTTCTACTCAAAAAAAGTGAACACACCCATTATTGACCGGGACCTGGGCAAACAGGCGCCGCACAGTCCGCGTGAACGCATCAGCGGATTTGCGATCGCGTGCCGGGCGGTGGACAAATGCCGCGCCAGCCTGGCGGGCACGCTCGGCGAATATCACTACGACTGTCCGCTGGACAACCAGCTTTTCAGTTTCAAGGACATTACCGGCGACCAGTTCGCCGCCGCCGTAAAGGTCGCTAAAAATTATGACGAGGTCGGCACATGGTTGCTGGCCAATGGCACGGCGAAGACGCCGCCGGAAATCGAAGGCTGGTCGGATGCTCAGGAAGCGGGAAGCCCGATGAAAAACCCGGAGAAGCGAGATCATTTTATTGAGAGTTGCCATCGGCTGGGGCTGAACCCGGATAAAACCACCACGTTCGACCGGCTGGAGGCTGATGATCGATTCAGTTTTCGCAGTGCAACCGAATAAGTGTTCCTCACCAAAGATTTTAAATCACCAAACCACCAAACCAAATTAAATTTATGAAAGACCATGCCAACAAACTTGCAGCCAAATCGCAAACTCCGGTTTTTCCGCAAACCATGCATGAGCTGCGGCCCAATCAAGAGAAAGTCCTGCCCCATCACGAACCAAAAAAACGGGACAACATTTTTTCGAAATCCCGTGACTTGCGTGAGGATCGCGGCACGCGCGAAATGAAAACCTCTCATAACGACCAAACCAACCACGCGAAGTAATTATTAACTTATGAAAAAAAATCCACTGAAGGACGGCGTCATCTCGGAAAATTCCGCCGCCGTCGGCACGGTCACGCGGAAGATGGTTCAGGCGCGGGCGGCGGAACTGGCGATCATTGACGGCCATTTGTCGCATGATGCGACCGAGTCCCATTTCGCGCAGGCCAAAAGGGAATTAACCGGCGTGCCGGATACGGATCCGCATGATGCAATTTTGGATTCCGCGCCCGAGTCGGAACGCTGGGATCCGTTGCCCGGTTCGACCGGAACCAAAGCCCGGGTTGCCCCGAGTGAAGATGAAGACGAAGAAGGCCGCAGCGATAATGAACGGCTTGTCGAAGGCGGCATTGCCGAAGCCGAGATTGAGCAAAGTTTCGAGGCCACCCGCGCGGCCGCCAAAAAGGATTTATGAATTCACAGGTGGTCATCGGCTCGCAAGCGGGTGAAGTGGCATTAGTTTCCACTTTGCCCGACATGAGCGACCCACTATTGCAGGCGCTTTATGCTCTGATCACGCAACAGCCATTTTTTAAGGGATTAAATTCGCAGCAACTACAACTGCTCGCAGCCTCGGCCTTGGAGATGAAGTTTGAAACCGGGGCGACGATTTTTGATGAAGGCAGTCCGGCCAACCGGTTTTATCTGATATTAACCGGACGGGTGGAACTCTCGTCAGAAATGGAAGACCGGAACGTGATTCCCATTCAAACACTGGGACCCGGCGATGACTTGGGCTGGTCCTGGCTTTTTCCGCCCTATTCCATGCACTTTACGGCTCGCGCGTTGGAGCCAACCACCGCGATTTTTTCTATGGGACACGGCTGCGTGAACAGTGCGAGCAAGATCACGAACTGGGGTATCAAATCATGAAGCGCATCGCCGAGGTGGCGACCCAGTCGCTCCGGGCCACCCAGCGACTCTTGATGAAATACATTGATAAGAACACTCCTGAAAAGCCATGAAGATGACTGGTCTCAAATAAAACCAGCAGTGAAGGATAAAATTATGCCCGAACCCACTTGGAAACCTTTTAGCCAGGCAGCGCATGGCCATCTTTCCAGGGCGGACAAAGTTATGTTGATGCCAGCCTCGGCCTTCGCCTTTCCCCGTGCGCGCAAAGAGCCGATGACCGATGCGACCCATGTGCGCGATGCGATGGCGCGGTTCAATCAGGTCGGTGACGTCACGGACGCCGAACGAGACCTGGCGTTTGCGAATTTTCAAAAAGCCGCGCGCCATTTCGATATTCAGATGAAGGAAACCGACTGGCATCAATTCGGAACGTGACATAAACATTTTATGAAAAATACCATGAGCCGTGAAATCCGGCTGGCCTCCCGCCCGCAAGGGATTCCCACTGCGGCCAATTTCACATTGGCCGAGACCGAACTGAAAACGCTGCCCGATCAGCAGGTGCTCGTGCGCAATCTGTTCATGTCGGTGGATCCGTATATGCGCGGGCGCATGAATGATCGCAAGTCGTATGTGCCGCCGTTTGAAATTGGCAAAGTGCTGGAGGGCGGTGCGGTGGGCGAAGTCATCGAGTCGCGCGCAAAGGAATTCAAGGCGGGCGATGTCGTCGTTTCCAATTTCGGCTGGCGTGAATATTTCTTCGCCGCGCCGAAATATCTGCATCTGGTCAGCCGCGCGGTTCAGCCGCTCTCGGTTTATCTCGGTGCGCTCGGCATGACGGGCATGACGGCGTGGGCCGGGTTGAATCTCGTGGAGGTCAAAGCGGGCGATGTCATTTACATTTCCGGCGCTGCTGGTGCCGTGGGCAATGTTGCCGGCCAACTGGCAAAAATTCGCGGCTGCAAAGTCATTGGCTCCGCCGGGTCCATGGCGAAGGTGAAATTTCTGCGCGAGGAATGCGGCTTCGATATCGCCTTTGATTACAAGACCGGTCCGGTGCTTGAACAATTGAAGGTTGAGGCCCCGGACGGGATTGATGTTTATTTCGACAATGTCGGCGGTGAAGCGTTGGAAGCCGCGCTTTCGACACTGCGCGTCCATGGTCGGATCATCGCCTGTGGCGGCATCACCGGATACAACGAGGAAGAACCACGCCCCGGCCCATCCAATCTATTTAACATGACGATTAAGCGCCTGACCATGCGCGGCATGATTGTCAGTGATTCTCTGGACCGCCGGGAAGAATTTGAAAAAGAAGTCGGCGGCTATTTGCAATCGGAAAAACTGAAAAGCAAAGAAACCGTCGTCGAAGGCCTCGACCAGGCCGCCGGCGCATTCATCGGACTCTTCGCTGGAAATAACATTGGCAAGATGGTGGTAAAACTGAATTAAGCCAGTTCAGAGGATCACAGCATGAAGAAAGTGTAGAATATGCTGCACTGGCTGCATGAACTACTGCCTCACATTCCGCATTACGGATATGTGCTCGTCTTCGTTGTCGCATTTTTGAACAACCTTGGCGTTCCACTTCCAGGTGAAACCATCGTGCTGGGGGCAGGATTTGTTTTGGGTAAAACGGCGAATTCAATGTGGCCACCGATCATGGCCGGAACGGCGGCCTGCTTTCTGGGCGGCATTTGCGCTTTCACGTTGGGACGGCGGCTGGGGTTGAGCGGCCTCGAAAAAATCCGCTGGCTCCATCTGACGACCAAACACCTCCAATGGCCCGAACAATTTTTCAAACGTCATGGTGCCAAGACAGTTTTTATCGCGCGCTTCATCTTCCTGTTTCCGCCCGTCGTGGTCAACCTGCTGGCCGGCATGTCGAAGATGCCGTGGCGCACTTTCCTGTTTTACAATATTACCGGGTCGGCGGCTTATTCCACCACCTACATCCTGCTCGGATATTTTTTCGGGAAGCAATGGAAGCGTCTAGAATCCTGGCTGGGGCCTGTGCCGCTTTACCTGATCCTCGCGGTAATAATCCTCGTTGTGCTGGCTGTGCATTTCAGAAAGTCCCTGTCCGGATTATGGGCGCGGCGATTTTCCAAAAGACGTTGATAAACATCGATGCCACCAAGTAAAGCAAATTGAGACCTTTGCAAAGACCCTGTAGCGGCGCTCTATGAGCGCCGAGCAGACGATAATTGACAAGAAAACCAGGGCGGTCACAGACCGCCGCTACAACAAATATTGGGTTTTGTAGAGGCCTCAAATTAACAAAAATGAAAAATTCCTTTCCCTTGTCAGAAGCCTATCGGCTGCTCGAACCCGGCCCGGTCGTGCTGCTCACCACCGTTCGTGCCGGACGTCCGAATGTGATGCCCATGTCGTGGCATCTGATGATGGAGTTCATCCCGCCACTGGTCGGCTGCGTGGTCAGCAACAGCGATTACTCGTTTGCAACTTTGAAGACGACCAAGGAATGCGTGATCAACATTCCCACCATGGAACTGGCAAAGACCGTCGTGGCTTGCGGCAACACTTCCGGCAGCAGCGTGGATAAGTTCAAGAAATTTGGACTCACCGCCGTGGCTGCAAAATTTGTCAAGTCTCCGCTCATTGCCGAATGTTACGCCAGCCTGGAATGCAANNGAACGGATGAAGTGGCCCGAACGATTTTTTAAACGGCATGGTGATAAGACGGTTTTTATCGCGCGGTTCATCTTTTTGTTCCCTCCGGTCATGGTCAATCTGCTGGCTGGCATGTCACAAATGCCCTGGCGCATTTTTCTGGTTTACGACCTTACGGGGTCGGCGGCCTATGCTACCACCTACACTCTGATTGGATATTTTTTCGGAAAGAAGTGGAAGCTGCTCGAATCTTGGTTGGGGCCTACGGCACTTTATCTGATTTTTGCGGGGCTGGTCATCGTAGTTCTAAGCGTGCTGTTCAGATATTCTCTCTCCGGCTATTGGGCGCGTATTTTCCCGAAAAAGCGGCAGTGACAATGAACATGGCGGCTCATCTTATGGGGTGTTCACCCCATTGTGCGACCAACTGCGCAGGAGCAATGTGATGCTGGCAGGCGTGCCGATCAGATTAAACGTGATTTCTTAAATGCGCCATGAGCCGGACGACACCAAACAATGAAAGGAAATATTATGTTAAGCAAAGTCAAAACCCTGAAGGGTTACAGGTTGGACGCTCTGGACGAACTGGATGGTAAAATCGGGAAAGTCAAAGAATTCTACTTTGATGACCGGTTCTGGACCATTCGTTATCTGGTAGCTGAAACGGGAACCTGGCTTGCGAGCCGAAAGGTGCTGATTTCGCCCTACGCGCTGGTTGCCATATTCAACGAAGAGAAAACAATTGACGTCGCTCTGACCAAAAAACGGATTGAAGACAGCCCCTCCCTGGACACCGACAAGCCCGTTTCCCGCCAATTCGAGGATTCGTTCTATGGGTATTATGATATTCCAGTGTATTGGGCTGGCCCACACCGTTGGGGATATTGTCCTGACATCGAGCGTGACCGTGGACAATGGAAAGTATTTACTCCCGCGCAGAAATCGTGGGATCCCCATTTGCGCAGCACGCACGCGGTAAGCGGCTATTACATCCACGCCACCGACGGCGAGATTGGCCATGTGGAAGATTTTATCATTGATGATGAAACGTGGGAAATCCGTTATCTCATCGTGAACACCAGTAATTGGTGGGCTGGGAAAAAAGTCCTGGTATCACCGCAATGGATTGATCGTGTCAGTTGGGACGATAAAACAGTCTTTATCAATCTTTCCCACGAGGCCATCAAGCAGTCACCGGAATATACGGACGAGTCTCTGCTGACCCGCGATTATGAAATCGGTCTGCATGGCCACTACAATCGGAAAGGATACTGGGTAGATGAACTGGTGAACAGTTAACCTATGCCAGTTGCTTCACTCGTTTCTGCCCCCGCTGCAATTGCTGTTCCGACCAGCAATTCCACGAATGGCCTCACCAGCGATGAGGCTCGCAGCCGACTGGAAAAGTCCGGTCCAAATTCCATGCCTGATACGGCGCTGCATCCTTTGCGCC
>PKZR01000452.1 GCA_003133815.1 Limisphaerales bacterium
CGAGATTTTCAACCTGCGCGCCAAATTCCTGCTGCCGCTGCGCGAGATAGTCCGAGATGTTTTGCGCGAGGGTGTCCGTGACGCGCTGGTCCAGGAGCGACTGCTGGCGTTCGATGAGGAACTGCTGGTCGCGCAGCGAGCGCACGGCCAGCCACGCGAGCAGGAGGCTCGGCAGAATGACGGCAAGCACAAAGACAAGTGCGACTTTTTTCATTTGTGTTCTGTCCGAAATATCCCAAGTTCACGCTCATAACCAAGCTCAATTATGACGAATCATCATTGAATTTGAAACGGGACATTCACAGTTGCAGATTCTGAGTCAGCTGGGGGCAAATGTGATTCCGTATCATTTGAGTTCCGTGCCTTCAAATGGAATTGAAGTGGTGTGAACATCAAGCAGGGGTCCGAGTTCATAAATGTTGGTATATCCATAAGACCGCAATGAGGTGTAGGTGGATATGTTAAGCGAGGCGGATGGCGCCTTTGATGCGAATGAGACCGGGCTGCCTTCAAAATTATTATTGCAGTAGATCAGAATTTTGACGTCTTTTGACGGAATCACTTTTTCCAAAGTCCCGGCGGTAAAATCGGTGAACGGAAGATTGACCGCGCCTCGAATGTGCCTGAGATCATATTTTGAAGAGCTTCTGGCGTCCAAAAGAACGGCGTTTTTGTCGGCCATGGCTTCTATGAACTGCGGTTCGGTCAGCCGATGGGATTCCCGTTCGCTCGCGGAAGTGGCCACGATTTTTTGAAATTCCTTGTAATCAATGAGCTGGTTCGGAATCGGTTCGGCGGCAAGAATTGAAGTGGCGCCGATAATAAATGTGAGAATCAGTGTTTTCATTTTAAAGAGATTGTTTTGAGTTAATCGGATTTTGAGTTACGCGTGTTGTAGGATTGCGATTGCAGGATTTTGCGCGTGGAGGAATCAAAGCTGCCGCCACCGCTGATTTTGTCGCTGAAATCGTCCAGATTGTTCGTCTCGGCGCGGATTTGCATCTGCACTCCGCTCGGCGCGGCGGCGAACGAACCGTTCAACACGGCGGACTGCGCCTTGAGAATTGACGCGGCCTGCTGGTAATTTCCCGCGTCCGCCTGCGCAATCGCCTCGTCCTTCGCCACGGCGGTGAGCATCAGTTCCTTTTCCGCGTTCACCGCGCCGTTGACCGATCCGTCGGAAAGCTTCTGGTCGTCGGTGAAATCAATTTTGGCGACGCCCCCGGCCGATTGCACGCTGCCATCACCGAGTTCATCCTTGTAATTGAGCCGTACACGCGCGACCTCCGGCTGGTTGCCGTTCACAAGGCAGCGCAAAAAAAGCTGGCGATCCTGGCCGGTGCTGAACTGGCTCAAATTCACCGTGGCCTTTTGGTCGTCAAACTTCTCGGCGCGGCCGATGAAGCCAAGCGGCTTCACACCGTCGGGGCAGGTGATCTCAATCCGCACGTCCCGCGCGGCCACGGTGAGCAGTTCGCCGAGCTCCTTGGCGAAGATTTCTGGAAGTTTTTCCGTGTCCTGGACATAATAATAATTGGCGTCGCTGGCCTCGGCCAGCCCGGCCATCAAATCCTCGTTGTAATCATCACCCACGCCGATGGTCGTGACGGAAATCCCCTTTTCGGACAGGTCGCCGCCGAGCCTGCGCAATTCACGCGGCGAGCTTGGTCCCACGTTGGCAAGCCCGTCCGATAGCAAAATGACGCGGTTGATCCGTTTCTCGGAAAAAAATTCCTGAAGCTGGTCGGCACCCATCTTAACCCCCGCATAAAGCGCCGTGCTGCCCTCGGCCTCGATTCCCTCTATCTTTTCCTTCAGCGCCTCCGTGTCCTCGACCTTTTGCGCGGGCACCAGCACCTGCGCCTCGTCGCTGAAGATGACCAGTGAAAAAACATCGTTCGGCGCGAGCCGGTCCACCAGCTGCATCGCGGCCTGCTTGGTTTTTTCCAGCTTCGCGCCGGTCATGGAGCCCGACTTGTCCAAGACCACCGCCAGATTGAGGGGGGTGCGCCTGGTCTTCTGTTTTCCGGCGATGGCCGAGAGGTCGATTTTGATGACAACCTCCTGCGGCGAGTTTTTAACCACATATCCGCGCTCCGGCACGAGGTTGAGTTGCAGGGTTTCTTCGGCAAACAGGTTCGCTGTGAACGTTGCCGCCAGGCCGATCATGAACAGAATGTTTTTCATGCAGCCATTCTGCCCGTTTGCCGCGAAGACTTGTCATCGGGATGTCAAAGGTTTGTAAAAGAATTGTATGATTCCAAAACTGAATTTTTCTGGAATATAAGAATCTTAATTTGGGCCTCTGAAATCAGGGATAAAAACTGCCGCGCTGGACATCCGTCTCTCAAGCCAGGCAGGTTATGGGGCAAATCTGTTTTACGCGTTGCGACTGGCTGCTTTGCGCGACTACTGATGGAACAGTTGGAAGAAATTATTTTTGCCCGCCGCTGGAAGGGTCACTTGATTCAGATCGTTCGTGACTATTGGCGTATTGGTCACGTCCAGCCAGTTGGTCGTGGCCAGGTTGAAATTCTGCTGCAAACCAAAACCCGGCGCATTGGTGGGCCACGAAAGAACAACATTATGAAAAGCACCAGTTCCCACCACCGCCGTGTTGGTCAGCACTGTCAGTGTACCGCTGCCTTCGTTCGCGCTGACCAAATCCATCAAGCCGTCGCCGTTGACATCCGCCGCAACGACGGAATAAGGCGCATTGCCCACAGTGTAAGTGGCGTTCAATCCAAATGCGCCGCTGCCGTTGTTGGTCAGCACCGTCAGCGTGCCGCCGCCTGCATTGGCGCAGATCAAATCCACCTTGCCGTCACCGTTGACATCCG
>PKZR01000436.1 GCA_003133815.1 Limisphaerales bacterium
AGAAAAAACAATCGCGTTGCACCTTAAAAATCTTGCGGAAAACCGCGCATGAATTAGTATGATGGTCTTTGGCGGGTTGGTAGCTCAGTCGGTAGAGCAGTGCCCTTTTAAGGCATTGGTCGAGAGTTCGAGTCTCTCCCAACCCACCATTTTCAGCAGATAACGCGCAATTTCTCGCGCTCCACAGAAAAAGTCACCGGTAAATTTCCAGCCCACTCGCCGTCCAGTTCAAATGCCGCCTGTGATTCGCAAACCAGCTCAAATTTATCGGCCTGGAAACGCCGGACAATTTTCTCCGGCACCCTTTGCCGCGCAAGAAAGCTGGGCGCACAATGCAGCAGCGTCGTAAAATCCACGCGCGGGAAAACGCAGACTTCCAGAAGTCCATCGCACAAATCCGCCGGCGGAAAAATCCCGAACGGGCCGCCATAAAATTTTCCGTTGCCGATCAAAACCAATTCGCCGCTGAAATCTTCTCCGGAAGGACAGGCAACTCCGCGAACTCCTATTCTTGGCTTTTTTTCACGTAGAGCCTTCAACCCCGCGACAACGTAAGCCAGCGGGCCGATTTTTTTCTTTACCGAAAAATCCACGAGTTCAATTGCCCGCGCGTCCAAACCCGCGCCCGCCAGCTGCGCGAAAAATTGCCTTTTGCGGATGCCATCCGCCGAAAAATCCGCGCAGCCTAAATCAATCTTCATTTCCCGCCCGCGCCGCAAAATTTCCCATGCGCGATCAAGCCGCAGCGGGATTTTTAATTCGCGGGCAAATACATTCACCGTGCCGAGAGGCAAAACGCCGAGCCGCACGCGTTCAAAGCCATTCGGCAAGTCGCCTATTCCGTTGAGAACTTCGTTCAGCGTCCCGTCGCCGCCGGCGGCCACAATAAGATCAAACCCGTCGGCAATCGCATCCGCCGCAAGCCGCCGGGCGTCACCGGGCGCAGCCGTCGCCTTTAATGCCGACTGGCCGCCAATTTCATCGAGGTGACGACGAAAATGCCGCGCTTTGTTGCCTCGGGCCGCCGGATTGAAAATGACACAAATATGCACTCGACGGATGATTTTGCCACGCGCGGTTTTAGTCGAGGAGAAAGCGAATTGCCTTTGCTGCGATTTTTTCCGAAACTGCCACAATGACCGATATGACCAACTGGAAAATTCCAAAATGGCCGTTCCTTCTCGGCGACGCAACACTGCTCGCCGCCTCAAGTTTTTTCATTAAGTATTCGCCGCACCCGATTGGTCGATGGGAGATCGGCGCGGTTTCCGTCTGCGTCGCTCTCGGCGCAGTTCTCGGCTGCGTGCCGTTCATTCTGGATTACCGCGCGGTCGTCAAGGCCATCGAGGCCGCCGCCCTAGGCAGCATCACCGAAAAAGTGCAGAACCTTGAAAAGCTCGCTGTGCAAATCTCCTCAGCCACGAACGAATGGACGAATGCACAGATGCAGGCCGAAAAAACCTCCTCCGGCGCAAGGGAAATTTCGGAGAAAATGGCCTTCGAAGTCCGTGAATTCACCGAGTTCATGAAAAAGCTGAACGACAGCGAAAAATCCGCGCTTCGTCTCGAAGTCGAAAAAATGCGTCGTGGCGAGGCCGAATGGCTTCAAGTGCTAGTCCGGATTTTCGACCATGTCTTTCTTCTGCACGCTGCTGCGGCGCGGTCCGGCCAGCCCAAGGTAGCCGGACAAATTGCGAATTTTGAAAACGCCTGTCGCGACGCCGCGCGCAGGATTGGCCTCACGCCGTTTGCCGCCGCGCCCGATGAAAAATTCAATGCCGAACGCCATCAGCTCCTGGATGGCGAACCAAAGCCGTCTGACGGCGCGCTTATCGCCGAAACCATTGGTGCAGGCTACACCTTTCAGGGAAAACTGCTGCGACCAGCGCTCGTGCGCCTGCGCGAGAAAAATTCCACCTCCGAGAAGATTGAATCGCCCGGACAAGCCGAAGAAAAATCCGCCGTGGAACTTTCGCTGCAATCGCCAGATTAGATTTTTATATCCACTGTTTTCTGCGCCGATAAAAAGTGCAGCAAGCATTTTGTGATCGGACGCGAATAGATTTTCTCTAGCGCGCGGGCGTAAAGCTTCAATTGCGGGGAGTATATTTGCATTTTGCGCGCCAATTCATCCGTGCGAACCTCGTCTGTCTTGAAATCCACGAGCCAGATTTCCTTCGGCTGCAGCACAATCAGATCTGCGACACCTTGAACGACCACAAATTCGTTCTCAAGGCCCGCGCTCGATTTTGTGCCGAGAATTTCATCCAGTTTCTTTGGGGCAAACCTTGCCGTAAACGGCAATTCGCGCTTCACGGCTGACGCATTTGCAAGAATTTGCTCTCCAATATTCGAACTCCAAAACTCCGCGACCGATTTCAAATCCAACGCATCGCGCTCGTCCGCCGATAAAACCTTTTCCTCTTCCAAACGGGCCGCCTCGATAACAAGGGTTTTTAGCCCCTTTCCATGTTCAAAATTAAAATGCTGGAGAAATTTATGCGTTGCTGCGCCCGCTTCCGCAGCGTTCAATTTCCGTTTTGCGTTTTTCGATTTTTGTTTTAAATCCGGTGCGACGAGCGTCTTCGTGGATCGTTTTCCCGCATACTGAAAACTGAAAACCGGCTCAGCCTCGTTGTCCAATTCATCGGCTGCTTGCCGCCGCAATGCTGTCACGGACGATTTGGCGGCACGTTCCGTTGCGCTTTGAAATTTATAATTCCAATTCAAAACGTCGACCAATTTTCTCCTCGTATCTCCATCTAGGAGCGGCAACTCAACTTCGAGTTCTGAATTTTCAATTTCAGATTGTTTAGCCAATTCTTCGTCGCTTGCAATCCGCCATCGCAAATTTCGCAGTTCGCCTGCTGTTTCGCTTTGAGCTTGGTTTGCAAACCAAAGCCCCAGCCAGTCCGCGTAACTTTGCGCCCCCAGAATTTTATGCGACGTGATGGCTTCAGGCGTTTTCCAAATTGTCTCCCATTTTTTTGCCGAAACGCCTCCGACCAAAATCAAATTGTCGCGCGCGCGCGTAGTGGCGACATAAAGCAACCTCAATTCCTCGCCCCGCAATTCGCGACGCTGGTTCTTTTGCGCAAGCCAATACGACAAACTCGGATAATGACCGGCGCCCGACGGCGGCTGCACTCGCGGGCACAAGCCAAATTCCTCGTCGAAAATTATTTCGCCGTGTAAATCCTGCTCGTTGAAACTTTTCCCCAAATCCGCGAGCGCGACGATTGGAAATTCCAGGCCCTTGCTCTGATGTATGCTCATCAGGCGCACGGAGTTTTCTTGCGCTAACGGCGCGACCTCCGGCTCGGCCTCGATTTCACGCTGGGCCTCGATGAATTTCAAAAATCGAAAAAGCCCCTGTCGCTGAAACTGGTCGAACTTTTCTGCGAGGTTTAAAAATCGTTGAACATTCGCATGCCGTTGCATACCGCGAGGACGCGATTTAAGCCAAACGTCATAATGAGTTTCCGTCAAAACCGCAGCAAGACATTCCGAGACCGAAGATTGTTGGGCCAATTTTCTCCAATCATGATAGCGGATGAGAAATTTTCCAGTTTTTGCCTGCGTTTCGCTCTTAACCTTGGACTTTGGACTTTGAGACTGGTTCAGGGCAAACCAAAAATGGCCGCTTCCAGCAAGACGGATTTCCACAAGTTCGTCGAGTGACATGCTTACGAGCGGTGAGCGCAGAACCGCGATGCACGGAACGTCCTGCAACGGATTGTCGAGCAGTTGCAAAACACCAAGCAAATCGAGGATTTCGCTGCTGTCGAAAAAGCCGCCTCGCTCGACAGCCAACGGAATTTCCGCGTGCGCAAATTGTTTTGCGAATATTTCCGCCTTGCCAGACGGTGCGCGCAGCAATATCGCCATGTCGCGCCACTCGACGGCGCGGAAAAGTTTCTCTTCGTCATCCCAGATATCGGAGCCGGAATTTTTTAAATCCTTTAGTCGCAGCGCGAGCAGCCGAGCTTCCTTTTCGGATTCTTCCAGGTCCGCAAGGCTGCCGATATTTTCTGCGTCGGGATTCTCGTTGCGACTGTTCTTGATCCGCAGGAGCAGTTCCGCGCGCGGCGATGCATCTTTTGCCATGCCAAAAGCTTCGCGTGTTTCAGATGAGCCAAATTTCAACTGCGCCCCGGCATCGTAATTCACCCCGCCGATTTCCTCATTCATCAGCGGCTCAAAAAGGGAATTCACGAAATCCAGCAGGGATTCACGGCTGCGGAAATTTTCCGTCAACGAAATTGTCTGGTTGCTGTTTTCGCGCCAGAGTTTAGCGTAATCGCGGAAAATTTTTGGGTCGGCAAGCCGAAAGCGGTAAATGCTCTGTTTTACGTCGCCGACGAGAAAACGGTTCGCATCAGTATCATCGCGCGAAAGAGCAGAGATGATTTTGTCCTGTGCTGCATTGATGTCCTGGTATTCGTCCACAAAAACAAAATGCAGCTTTTCGCGCCAGCGTTTGGCGATAGCGGTTGGTTTTTCGGCTTGAAAATCCCAAAGCAGTTTCAGTGCGAACTGCTCAAGATCGTGAAAGTCCAGAACGCCGCCGTCGCGTTTGCGACTGGAAAAATCTTTCTCGAATTCAAGCACCATCTGCAAGAGCGCCCTCATGTGGGTGCGTATCCAACCCCAATCTTCGGCGAGCGGGTCACCTCCATTTGTCGCGACTAGAGAATTTAAAAATTTGGCATCTTCAAAAAAGTCTTCGAGCGGTTTTCGAAAAACTGTTTTTTCCCCGCGCGGCCAGTTTTCATCTGCAACAACAATTTTTCCTAAAGCTTCTGCCGTTTCTGCACCACGCAAAATTTCAAGGCATTCGACAGCTTTTGGATTTTCGGCTTTCAGGGTTTCGAGCACTGGCAGCCATTCGCTGCGCCAATTTGAAATGGCGGCAGAAAACCAGCCCCGCCATTGGGTTGGTTCAACGGCGGAAAATGCTTCGATCTGGCACGCCAGCCAGTTTTCAGAGTCGGCGCGCGTTTGAATGTGATTATGCAGGCGCAAAACCAGCGCGCGGATTTTTTCGTCTCGGCCGCGACCGTATGTGTTTATCAAATCCTGAACGGCAAGGGAAAATACGTCCGTGTTTTCGTAGTGTGCTTCAGATTGTTCCGCCAGCGTTTCTCCGGCAAGGAGACGCGATTCGCCATCGTCGAGCATGGCGATTTGCGGGTCAAGGCCGAGTTCATGAAAATGTTCGCGCACGAGCTTGAGACAAAAGCCGTGCAGAGTGCCAACATGCGCGGTGTCAAAGAGCGCAAGTTGTTCTGAGCAATGAGTGTCGTCGGGGGTTTGCCGGGATTTCTTTTCGAGGGCGGCTCGAAGGCGTTGTTTCATTTCCGACGCCGCAGCTTCGGTGAACGTCACAATCAAAATTTCCTCGAGCGACAGACGTTCTTTGCAGATCAATTCAAGGCAGCGTGCAACAAGGGTGTGCGTTTTGCCCGTGCCGGCACCGGCCATGACGAGGACGTTGCCTCGCGCTGCGACGGCACGCTGTTGCGACGTCGTCAGGGAATTTTTTCCGCGCGGTGGTCCCATTTCAATTTACGATTTGCGGTTGACGATTTACTCGGATGGCGTTGAAATTGTGCTTTCAATTCTAAATAGAAAACCATAAACCGTAAATCACCATGTCAGAAAGTTTGCGGCTCAAAGACCAGCCTGTGAGCGAGCGGCCGCGTGAACGGCTTGTTGCACGCGGACCGGATGCGCTGACGCACGCGGAACTGATCGCGATCCTGCTGCGGACAGGCCTGCACGGCGCGAACGTGGTGCAAGTGGCGCAAAAAATTTTGCAGAAATTTGGCTCTCTCAACTTGCTGGCGCTGGCGACGGTGGATGAGTTGAAGCAGATTGCCGGTGTCGGCCCGGACAAGGCGGCGACGCTGGTGGCCGCGTTCGCGCTGGCGCGACGGATGGAGCAGGAGAGGCGCGAGGAATCGCCGGTGTTGGACAATCCTGCGACGGTCGTGAATTTCATGCGCGAAGAGAACCGGCTGGGAAATGTGGAGTCGTTCCAAGTACTGCTGCTCAATGTGCGGAAAAGGTTGATTCGAGCGGAGAAAATTTCACAGGGCCTGCTCGACACCATTTTGGTGCATCCGCGCGAGGTGTTTCGCGCGGCGATTGCGGCGAACGCGGCGGGCGTGGTGCTCGTCCACAATCATCCGAGCGGCGATCCGACGCCGAGTGAGGCGGACATCAAGGTGACCCGGGATTTGATACGCGCGGGACAGCTTTTGAAGATTGAGGTGGTGGACCACGTCATCATTGGCCGGGCAACGGCGGAGCGGGCTAAGGATTTTTCATCATTGCGGGAGCTGGGATATTTTTATGCGTGAAGCGGAAATCGTGAATCGTTACATTGATGCCTCGTTGCATCGAAAGAAACTCGATTTAAGGATCCAACGATGCAACAATTCAACGAAACATGATTCACAAAACTGCAATTATCCATCCGAAAGCGAAGCTGGATACAACAGTCGAAGTCGGGCCGTATGCCGTGATTGACGAGTTCGTGGAACTGGGCGCTCATTGCGTCATCGGACCGCACGTTTACCTGACCGGCGTCACAAAAATCGGTTCACACAACACATTCCACGCCGGCTGCGTCATTGGCGATGCGCCGCAGGATTTGAAATACAAGGGTGAACCGACGCGCCTGCGCATCGGCAATCACAATGTCTTCCGCGAAAATGTCACGATCCATCGCTCGACCAATCTGGACGGCGAGACAATCATCGGGTCGCGCAATTTTTTTATGGCCGGTTCGCACGTCGGCCATAACACACGGGTCGGCAACCATGTCATCATGGCCAACGGCGCATTGCTGGCGGGACACGTCGTCGTCCATGACAGCGCATTCATTTCCGGCAACTGCTGCGTGCATCAGTTCTGCAGCGTCGGCACGCTGACGATGATGCAGGGCGGCTCGTGCATCACCAAGGACTTGCCGCCGTTCACCACGGTGGCGAACGGCGTGAACAAACTGTGCGGCCTGAACATCGTGGGCCTGCGCCGTGCCAGCTTCACACCGGCACAGCGGTTGGAATTGAAGAAAATCTACCACCTGATTTTCCGTCGCAAAAAAAACCTGGCGGCCGCCATCGAGGAAGTGCGTAAAAAATTTTCCAGCCCGACGGCCAAAATCGTGGTGGACTTCGTCGCCGAATCAAAGCGCGGCGTCTGCACCGGCACGACGCGCTCCATCTCCCAAACTGAAGATGAACAATAAATGCCATGTATAAAATCATCGGACAGGACGGAAAAGAATACGGGCCGGTCACCGGCGAACAGTTGCGGCAATGGATCGCCCAAAACCGTGTCGATAGCCGGACGCCGGTTTTTGCGGAAGGTGCGAATGACTGGACTTTTGCTGGCCTGCTGCCGGAATTTGCAACTCTCTTTGCCGGCGCCGTTCCACCGGCCATTGCGCCGCAAACCATCGCACCGCCCGCCCAGGCGCGAAAAACGAACGGCTTTGCAACAACGGGACTGATTTGCGGCATTTTGTCGCTGACGCTGTGCTGGTGCTGCAATGGAGTTCCATTCAATCTTCTCGGACTGACTTTTTCCATCATTGCTCTTTTGCAGATCAACGAAAACCCGCAGACCCACGAAGGACGTGGCCTCGCCATAGCCGGGATCATTTTGTCGGCGGTCAGCATTTTAATAATGCTGGCTTCCATGGCATTCCTGCTGGTCTCCATGGCCACCGGTCACTCGCACGTTATCATCAACAACGGCCAATTCTGAACCATGCCCATGCGCGCCGCGTCACAAGCTGTTCCGCCAAAAATAAAAACTGGCGCACAGCCGTCGCTGGCGGTTTTTGCGGGCGTCGTTTTCGGAATGGCAATTGTCGGTGCCGGAGCCGTCGTCTTTTTCTTCAATCCCGCCACGCACGGTTTTTATCCGGTTTGCATGTTTCACAAGCTGACCGGATTGAACTGTCCCGGCTGCGGCTCGACGCGAGCACTGTTTGCTTTGTTGCACGGAAATCTTCCGCTCGCCCTGAAGGACAACGCGGTTTTCATCATCACAGGTGCGGCTTTGGCGGCACGCGGCGCGTGGTTTGCCGCAAAACATTGCGGCCAAAAACGCGCCGGACAATTTATCTCGCCAAAAATATTGTGGATGTTTCTGATTGTCGCCGGAATTTTCAGCGTACTTCGGAATTTCCCAGCATTTTCATTTCTTTCGCCGTAGAGGTGCATTTGGGCAAGACAAACAAGAAAAAAACTGCGCCGACAAAGTAATCCAACTTCAAATCGCAGTTTCACACGCCGCCGGAATGATGTATTGTTCTGGC
>PKZR01000285.1 GCA_003133815.1 Limisphaerales bacterium
ACATCAGCGTCCATAGCGAGCTTGGTCACGGCACGACGTTCAAGATTTATCTGCCGCAGGTCGAAGCGCAGGCGAAAGCTCCCGTCCAGCGTCTTGACTCGCCGGATTTGCCGCGCGGCAAAGAGACCATTTTGCTGGTGATGGATGATTTAGCCCTGCGCGAGATGGCGGAGTCATTGTTAATGCGGCTGGGCTACACCGTTTTTGCCGCGGCCAACGGCATCGAAGCCCTGGGTTTGAAAATCAAACCCGGCACCGGCCACATTGATTTGCTGTTCACTGATGTTGTCATGCCGCACATGAAAGACGAGGGAACAGCCGGCCGCGCNNGCAAAAAAATTGCGGGAAGTGCTGGATCAGCCGGAAATTCCAAAAGCCGCTTGATTTGGGAGTGAATGCAATTGCAAACCATTCCTTAAATATAATTTCTTCATCACGATGAAGAGGGGCGGGATGGGGAGTCTAAATAAAATCAACGATGGATGGACGCCGATAAAAACGGATTCAAATGCGCTGACCAGTCTAGTCAAAATCAGATGAAGGCGTAAAGGAATTTGGAGCGCGATCATCCTGCTTCCCGCAGGCTTCAGCCGGGAGGCATTTGGAGCACCACGAGGCGACCGGTTTCGCAGACGTGTTCGAGTTTGAATTTGCCGGGGCAGTCTTTGTCGTGGACGCTGCAAGGACCGAACTGCTCCACGGCCAGTTCGCGGCGGGCGAGTTGCATTGCCCTTTCGACCGGATGAGCGCTGTTGATGGGGACGCTGCAAAAGATTTCCCTGAATTCGACGCGGCCTTCAAAGCTCAACTCATCGTCAATTTCGTTGATCCATTCGGGCAGTTCCCAATCCGGCGGCAAGGGCTGCTGGAAAAATCCCTTCAAGGCGCAGTCCATCCTGAATTTGGACGCACGCTCGCTGGGAATGAGGGCTGCGAGGGAAAATTCAAATTCATGACCGTTCCGTGCGCCGAATTTCAGGTCGGTCTCCCAGTGTCCAAACCGGAGGGGGGCGGTTTCGCCGGGGGGCCAGATCCAGATGTCCGGCCCGCGCGCCTCGGTCGGTTCGCCGCCGTCAATCTGTTCGTGGTAGCCTAGGAAAAGATTTTCCAGGTTGCGCCAGTCGCTCATGCCGGGCACATGCCCGATGAGGCGGAGCCGCAGCTTGGGCGCATCTTCAGGTGCCGTGGCCGCATCCAAGTCAGTCGAAACGAAGGACCAGTCGGTCTGATAATAGATGGAACTTTCCAAATGCTCGCGGGGAAGAAACAGTTTCAATCCGTCGGAACCGAAGAGTTTCCATTTCTGCGAGTTGATTTGAAGGCATCCACTCATGCTTCGAGATTAGTCCTGTTAAGGGTTTTATGTCTAGCTGTTTTTAACCAAATCCAAACAGTGGAAAGACGGGGCGTTGGAGTGCGTAGCTGCGACGCCATTGTCGCAGATAATGCTGGCGACGCCTCATCGCCAGAACTGGTGGACAAACTGAAGGGTGGGGTTTCTTTTCTCGCGCGACGAGGGCGTCGCGCAGACTTTCTGCGACGGGGCGTCGCAGCTACGCGCCACGGCAACCGATCTTTAACTCCGCAGGATTTAAATCACTGCTTTGGCGGAGCCGTATTGGTGATGGTGCCGTCGTTCAAGTCCGGGTCGAACACGCGGGCGGGTTCCGTTGATGAAGGCGCGCTGCTGGCGGCTGTCCAGAGGCCGGAAGCCTGCTCCGGCGTCAGAGTCGCCGCCGGCTTGAAGCTGTCACCGGCCATGTAATCGAGCAGGGAACGGCGCAGTTGCTGCAATTCGGAGCCGCCGTGTTCGCCGTCCAGATTGATGGCGGAAACGAGCAGGCGACCGGGTCCGACGCCGGCCTCGAAAATCACGCCGAGCCGCCAGTTGCGGTTCCAGTCGTCAATCGCAGAGACGATGGGCTGGAGCGACGCCGGGGCCTTGGAGAGGTTGACCGAGTGCACGCCGTTGACGAGCTGTGTCCATTGCCAGTCGCAGTTCGCCTCGGTGGGGAATTCCGCGAGGGCGGGGGAGTTGGTGTCGCAGAGCAGGCCGAGCATGGCGTCAAATGTCGGCCTTGGATTTGCCGGCGGCCTCACGGACATCTGGATGTTCCAAAAGACCGGGACGTTGTGCATCCGCGGAGATATTGCGGGGTCAAGGTCGGCGGCGGACGGCATGAAGAGCACCCTGCCACCGGCGGCAAGGTTTGTGACGGCTTCGCTCCAGTTGTGCGTCACCAAAACACCGGAAGGCACTGTCGCGCTGACCTGCGCCGGATAGAGCCAGAAATTCCAGTCGTTCTCGACGGATGAATCCTTCAGGCCGACGACGAGCTTGTAGGCGGCGGGCGCGGGGAGCTTGGACAAGTCTGCGGAGACTTTGCCGAGCGGGATGTTTTTGCCGATGGGAATGTCGCGCGCATCCCAATCGCCGCCGGCAACAGCCGTCCCGGACGAGTTCACAATCTTCCAATAAGGCGCGGCACCGGTGACTGGCATTTCGCCGAAGTGATAGATTTCAACATCCGATTCGAGAGTTTGATCGCTGGTGTAAATGCGATGAGGAAGCCGCGCCAGCGGAACGGTCATGCCTGCGAAGCGTCGGAATTCTGAAGCGGTCACATAGCGCTTCGGTTCCCAGAACGCATCCACAACGCCGATGAGCGCCGTGCCCTGGCCGAGATAATCGTGCAGGTCGAGCAGTTGAAATCCGGAGAGGCCGGGCGTGCGCAGGTTGGCCTCAATCTCCTCCTTGTAGCATTCGACCTGAAACCGCCCGGACGCCCAGGCGAAGGCATGGTCCTGATCAAGGACGCCTTCCTGTTCCGCGATGTATTTGAAGATGTCGTAGTTGCTGGGTTTCAGGTAGCCGGTGAATTTCGCAATCACGTCAAAGTCGGGATACGCGCACCACTGGCCGACCTCGTGCGAAAGGACGGGGATGTGGACGGTTTCGAGCGCGGAGCGATAATCGCCGCCGAACCAGCCGGAGGTGTTGCGCAGATCGCCGCCGGTGAAACGGACGAGCGAGGCGTATTGCGCGCCGCCGTTCACCTGCGACGGGTCGGACCAGCCGGTGCCCGCGGAATAGAGGCGGCGCGGGTCTTTCGCATAATTGTCAGCGGCCCATTGCGGCGTGAAGCGCGAGTAATTGCGCGGCTCGTTGCTCGGCGAAAGCAAAATGAAAGACGGATGATTGCCGTAAGCCGCGAGCAGGCGCGCGGTTTCGTCGTTCAACCATTGTTTCATTTGCGGGTTGCCAAAATCCGCCCACAGGCCGCATTCAGGCTGGAGATAAAAACCAAGTTCGTCGGCGGCTTCAAACGCGGCTTCCGGCGGACACCACGAATGGAAACGCATTCCGTTCAAGCCATAATCCTTGCAGGTCTGGATGATTTTCTTCCAAGACGCGACGTCCGTGGCGGGATAACCCGTGATCGGGAATTCGCCACCGTCATGCGTCAGGCGCAGGTTGACGGGGCGGCCGTTGATGAGCAGGTCCTTGTCATTGTGGGTGATTTCGCGGAAGCCGAAAATTATCTGTCGAGAGTCATTCGCTGAATCACCAGATAGAGAAACAACAATGTAATTGAGCGTTGGATTGAATTCATCCCAAGCTTCAGGGTTTCCAGGCAATTGTATTTCAAATGCTAAGGTCGTTTGGTTTGTTGTCCACGCCACAGAATCACTTCGCAATAACATTCTCGGACGGAGGATGGCGGTTGGCTTGTTCTGGTTTGCCGAAAAGTCGTAAAAAATCTGCAAATCACCTTTGCCATCCGAACC
>PKZR01000445.1:0-2766 GCA_003133815.1 Limisphaerales bacterium
ACCTGCCCGGCCATGACGCATTGCGTGACGCCGCGGTCTGTGAAGGCGGCGATGAGCTTGGAAAGCTGGCCGACCTTGAGCCAGACGATGTCGTCCACGAGGTCGGCAAGCGCGGGGTCGGTCTCGTTCTCGAACGCGACGGCGACGATGCGTTTGACGCCGGCGGCGCGCGCGAGCCGTGCGAGTTCCAGCGGGAGCGAACGGTTGCCGGCGATGAGGCCGAGGGATTCAAGCGCGAGGTTCATTTGCAAAGGAAGAATGAAGAATGAGGAATGAAGAAACAAGTTTGAAGCAATCTGTTATTCCGTTTCTTCATTCTTCATTCTGCCTTCATCATTCCCCCGACTGTCCCATTATTGGAATTGGAATGTCTCATTTAACAGATATGCGGTGCGCAAAGGGCGAATTGCGGCTGCAACTTGTGAGGGAATGTTGATTTGTGACGGTTCCAAGGGGTTTTGGCCTGCCTGATGCTTTATTCGGGGTGATGATTGCAATGAATGTGGTCTATAACAAAATGGCTTCATCGCCCGGAACGGGTGGCGCGGATTCCTTGAATCAACCGGCACCGCAAATTAATCCGGCGAGGCAAATCTCGTCCGCCGTGGCGCATGATCTGAACAACCTTCTAACCGTCGTGCAGGTTTACTCCGAGAAACTGGTGCGGCAGGGCCAATACCCGGAGTTGCAGCCGCAGTTGACATCCATTTGGGAGGCGGCCAAACGCGCGGCAGCGGTCGTCCGCGAGGCCGCGGCTCAAAATGCAAAGACCGCGCCTGTCGCGCCCGCGCAGGCCGGCCTGAAATCTTCGGTCAAATCTCCAGTGGTCGCGTTGCCGGTGCAGTAAAGCCGCCGCCGGACGCCCGTTCCGGGCCGCAGGACCTGCGCTGCGGCAAAGCAGGACATTTTCCCAAGGCGATTGGCTTTGACGCTTTGCGATTTCTAGCGTAGCGTTTCCGTCCTATTTTCAAAAATTGTCATGATTGGTCTGATTAAAAAAATCTTCGGGTCGCCCAACGAACGCGAAATCAAAAGGATTTCGGCCCGCGTCGCCGGAATCAACGAGATCGAGGCCGGATTGCAGAAGATTTCCGACGATGCGTTGCGCGCCAAAACCGTCGCGTGGCGCGAGGAACTTTCCAAGATTTCCGACAAGGACGAGCTCGCCGCGAAGCTGAACGAGATTCTGCCGGAGGCCTTCGCCGTCGTGAAAAACGCCTGCCGCCGGTTGTATGGCCAGGAAATCACCGTGCGCGGCCAGCCGCTCAAATGGGAAATGATCCCGTTCGACGTGCAGCTGATTGGCGGCATGGGATTGCACAACGGCAAAATCGCGGAAATGGCGACCGGCGAAGGCAAGACGCTTGTCAGCACCATGCCGGTGTATCTGAACGCGCTCACCGGGCGCGGCGTCCACGTGGTGACGGTGAACGATTATCTCGCCGCGCGCGACGCGGAATGGATGGGCGCGGTCTATAAATTTCTCGGCCTGTCTGTCGGCGTGATTTTGCACGACCAGCGACCCGATGTCCGCCGCCAGCAATATGCCTGCGACATCACTTACGGCACGAACGCGGAGTTCGGTTTCGATTATCTGCGCGACAACGGCATGGCGTCGCGCAAGGAGGAACAGGTCCAGCGCGGACATTACTTCGCCATCGTTGACGAAGTGGATTCCATTTTGATTGATGAAGCGCGCACGCCGCTGATCATTTCCGGTCCCTCGATGCACACGCACGACGAGCAGTTCGCGCAATGGAAACCGCTTGTGGATTCGCTCGTCCGAGCGCAGCAGCAGTTGTGCAACCGCTTTTTGTCCGAGGCCGAGGCGCTGATCAAAAAGTTAAATCCGACCGACGGCTCGAACGTAACGAACGCCGCAGAGCTCGAACACGAAATCGGCATCTTGCTTTTCCGCGTCAAAACCGGTCAGCCGAAATCCGAGGGCTTGATGAAAGTTCTGGAGAACCCGGAATATCTCAAGCTGATGAACCAGGCGGAACTGACGTTGCATCAGGACCAGAAGAAGGTGGATTTGTATCGCGAGAAGGAGGAATTGCTTTTTGCGATTGACGAAAAAAGCCACGAGGCCGACTTGACGGAAAAGGGCCGCACGTTTGTCAGCCCGAAAGATCCGGACGCGTTTGTGCTGCCCGACCTCAACACGCTGCTGCATGACGTTGATGCGGGCGAAGAAACCGACGCGCGCAAACGGCTGGAGCAGAAAACGAAATTGCAGGCGGACTTCGAGGCGAAAGCGCAGAAGATTCACGCCATCTCGCAATTGCTCAAGGCGTATTCCCTTTACCAGCTCGACGTGGAATATGTGGTGCAGGAAAACAAGGTCATCATCGTTGACCAGCACACGGGACGACTGATGCCCGGACGCCGCTGGAGCGAGGGTTTGCACCAGGCGGTCGAGGCGAAGGAAGGCGTGGCGATCGAACGCGAGACGCAAACGCTTGCGACAATTACGATCCAAAATTATTTTCGTCTCTACTCGAAACTGGCGGGCATGACCGGCACGGCGGAAACGGAAGCGGCGGAATTTTTCGACATCTACAAGCTCGGCGTGCTGACGATCCCGACGAACAAGCCGAACATCCGCAAGGACTCGAACGATTCGGTCTATAAAACGCGGCGCGAAAAATTCAACGCCGTCGTCAAGGAAATCAAGGAGCTTCACGCGAAAGGCCGGCCGATCCTGGTCGGCACCGTTTCCGTCGAGACGAGCGAAATGCTTTCGCGCCTGTTGAAAAAGGAAGG
>PKZR01000445.1:2772-7818 GCA_003133815.1 Limisphaerales bacterium
CAGGGCGATCCGGGCAGCTCGCACTTTTTTATTTCGCTCGAAGACGATTTGATGCGTCTGTTCGGCTCGGACCGCATCGCGAAGATGATGGAAAATTTCGGGTTTGCCGAAGGCGACGAGCTGACGCACCCGGCGCTGAATTATTCCATTCAAAGCGCGCAGAAAAAAGTCGAGCAACATAATTTCCAGATCCGCAAGCGCACTCTTGAATATGACGACGTGATGAACAAGCAGCGCGAAGTCATCTACGGCTTCCGCAACGAAATCATCCACGGCGAGGACGTTCGCGACCGGCTCATGGATATCATCGAGGAGGTCGTAATCCTGAAAGTGGAGCAGTTCACCACTCCCGACGCAGACGTGACCGAATGGAAAATCCGCTCGCTCGCCGACTGGGTGAACCTGAACTTCCCGCTCGGTATGCCGGAAAGCGAAATCCTCAAAGCTGCGGAATCGGGAAAAGAAAAGCCGGTCTCCGGTTCACTTTTTGACGGCTTGACCGAGGCGCAATTTGCCGTTTGTAATTTTATTTCCGATAAAATCCGCAATGCCTACGATATCAAGATCAGTTTCGAGGAGCCGGAAAAGCTCGCGACCGTCGAGCGCTATACGATTTTGACGGCGATCGACAAATTGTGGCAGGAGCATCTTTACGAGATGGACAGCCTGCGACACAGTATCGGCCTGCGCGCGCATGGCCAGCGCGATCCGCTCGTCGAATACAAGACCGAGGCATTCAAGATTTTTGACGAACTGATGGTCAACGTAAAAACGGAGATCTGCCACAACGTCTTCCGCAGCGCCTCAAGCATGATGGCGTTTGAAAATTTCCTGAAAAACGTCCCGCAACAAACCAAACACGATTCACCCAGCGCGTTTGGTCAGCCGCCCGCGGATGACAATAAATCCAAACCGAGTGATATTGTCAGCCAGGCAGCAGACGATATTTCAAAGCCCAAGCCCAAACCACAACGTTCCGGCCCGAAAGTCGGGCGCAACGACCCGTGCCCCTGCGGAAGCGGCAAGAAATACAAGAACTGCTGCGGGCGTTAAGCTGCAATTTTCTTTCCAAAATAAAACTTGCAGCATTTTGGTCTTTTGTTAAGTTGCAAACGATTTGCAATTAAGATTATGACTCTCTTATCACCCGTCTGGCTGCTCACCATTTACTGTGTCTTGGTTTTGCTCGCGTCGCTCGCGGGCGGCTGGGTGCTGCTGGTCATCCGTCCCACGCACACGCGCCTGCAACTGGCGACGAGCTTTGTGGCCGGTCTGATGCTGGGCATCGCGCTGCTGCATTTTCTGCCGGATGCGGCGGAGCAGTTGCATTCCGTTGACCGGACGGCGACGTGGGTACTGGGCGGATTCCTGGCGATGTTTTTTCTGCAACGTTTCTTCCACTTTCACCATCACGACACGCCCGAGGGTGATCCCGAAGATTGCGACGCGCATGACCATGAGCACGACCAGGTTCACGAACACGCGCATCATGCGCACACGCTCGCGGACAAATCGGCGCAGCAGCTTTCCTGGGTCGGCACGGCGCTGGGATTGTCGCTGCATTCATTGTTCGACGGTTTGGCGCTTGCGGCTTCCGTCGTCGCAGGCGCACAAGGTCACGCGAAACTGGCGGGACTTGGTGTCGCGATGGTGGTGATTTTGCACAAGCCTTTCGACGCTCTCGCGATTTCGACCTTGATGACGGCGAGCGGCAGTTCGCGGTTTTCCAGGCACCTGCTGAACTGGCTTTTTTCGCTGGTGAGTCCCATTGGCGCGATCTTGTTTTATTTTGGCGCAAGCCACTTCGCCGATTCCAACGGCGTGCTGCTCGGCTGCGCTCTGGCCTTTTGCACCGGAACATTTCTGTGCATCGCGAGCGCCGATCTGCTGCCCGAACTTCAATTCCATTCGCACGACCGCTTCAAATTGTCCATCGCGTTGCTGTTGGGATTGTCCGTAGCCGTGATCATCAAGCATTTCGAGGCCGACAATGATCCGGCGCCAGCGTCCACCGCGGCGCTATCAATAAATTGAACTACGCTCTGATTATTATTTGATAAAACTGAAATGCCATTTCGCCGGAACCAGATAAGCCGTCGCACCCGCGAAAGAGTTTTCCGCGTAACGGCGGCGGTGTCGCTGGCAGTTTGGCTCGTCATGGCGGCGGCGGAAATTTATTCGCCGATTCACGCATGGCTGCACGGCGGAACAATCCCTGATGACGACGACGATTGCGCCATTGTCGCCATCGCGCACGGCAAGGTTGAAACTGTAACGCCCGCCGCCGACGTTTCTGTTCCAATAACGTGGATTGAAGCTGCTCCGCAAATCGAGTTCTCGGTTTTTGACTCCGCCATTGCATTTCTCCCCGATGGCCGCGGACCGCCCGCTCTTCCTGCCGTTTCTTAATTCATCGTCTTCAGGCAACGCGTGTCGTTGCCTGAAATCCCGTTTCATTTAACCCAATCTTTGCTCGCGCCGCGTGGCGTTTTGCAAAGCGAGTGTCCTTGAAGATTCGCGGAAGTGTTTGAGAATTTAACTCTTTTAAAATTTATGAAAACGTTTGCAGAAAGAAAAAATAGAAATCGCCGGTTGTATTATGCAGTTATTTCGTCGGTCGCACTGTCTTGTGGCAACACGGCCTTGGCTCAGACAAATGTCGTGCCGGCCGCGACAAACTCAATCGCGCCGGATACGGCGACGAACGCGGTGGATTCAGGCAGTTCAACCAACGTCTCCAATCTCGGCAACATCACGGTTGTCGGCCAGCTGGATCAGGCGCGCAGCCAGATTTCGCCGGACTTGGGCGCGACGACCTACACGCAGACCAAGGAGCAGATCGAATCCGAATCGCAGGGCGGCAACGCGCCGATGAGCCAGGTCATCTTGCGCGCGCCGGGCGTGGCGGGGGACAATGCGGCGAGCGGCGAACTGCATGTGCGCGGCGAGCACGCGAATTTGCAGTATCGCGTCAACGACGTGCTGCTGCCGGAAGGCATATCTGGATTCGGATTGGAGCTTGATCCGCGTTTCGTGGATTCGATGCAGCTCATCACCGGCTCGCTGCCCGCGCAATATGGCTTCCGCACGGCGGGCGTCGTGGACATCCAGACCAAGAGCGGCGCGTTTGACAACGGTGGCACGGCGGAAATCTACGGCGGCAGTTACGACACAATTCGCCCAAGCTTTGAACTCGGCGGCGCGCAGGGGAAACTGAATTACTTCATTGACGGCAGCTACGATCACAACGCCCTGGGCATTGAAGATCCGACCGCCAGCCACAGCGCGATTCATGACCACACGGATCAATACAAGACGTTCACTTATTTGTCCTACGTCTTGGACGACACAAGCCGGGTCAACTTCATGGGCAGTTTGTCCTACAGCGATTTTCAGATTCCGAACACGCCCGGGCTTGCCGCCGGCGCTCCCGCCACCTCCAACGGCGCGACACCGGTTCCATGGTATTCGGCAATGCCCGGCCAGTCCGCGACCAGCTTCAATTCCACCGGCCTGAACGAAAACCAGAATGAGCAGAATGATTACGGCGTCGTGAGCTACCAGAAATCGGCAGGTCAACTGGACTATCAAGTTTCCGCCATCGGCCGGAACAGCGACGTGCATTTCACGCCCGACCCGGTTGGCGACCTTTACTTCAACGGCGTGGCCAGCGACGTGCAAAAGAAGCTTTATTCCGGTGGATTGCAGGCCGACGGCAGTTTCGAGCTTAACGACAAGCATACAATTCGCGGCGGCTTCATGTCGCTGGAAGAATCGGTTTCTGCGAACTCGACGACGACCGTATTTCCAGTTGATGCCAACGGCAATCCGACCGGCCCGGCGTTTCCCATCGCGGACAACGACACGTTGCACGGATTGTTCGCGGGTATTTATTTGCAGGACGAATGGAAGTTAACGGAGCAGCTCACGCTCAATTACGGCGCACGCTTTGACGAATATTCTTCCACGTTCGACAAGGAAAACCAGTTAAGCCCGCGCGTGAACTTGATTTACCAGCCGGAGGATTCCACGACCTTGCACGCGGGCTACGCACGCTATTTCACGCCGCCGCCGGTCGAGGATGTCTCCGCCAGCAGCGTGGCGCAATTCAACGGCACCTCCAACGCATCCGGCACCGGCCAGGACGATTCCGTGAAGGCCGAGCGCGCGAATTATTTCGACGCGGGCGTCTCCCAAAAAATCGGAAAGCACCTGCAAGTCGGCGTGGACGGCTATTACAAGCAGGCGAAAAACCAGCTCGACGATGGGTTGTTCGGCCAGACGCTCATCCTCTCGGCGTTCAACTATGCCGAGGGAAAAGTTTATGGCGTGGAATTCACCGGCAGTTACGACCTCGGCGGATTTTCCTCCTATGCGAACATCGCGCTCGGCGAGGCGTTCGGCAAGGACATCAATTCGGCGCAATTTTTGTTCAGCCCGAACGACCTGGCTTACATCCAGAACAACTGGATCAATCTCGACCACGCGCAGACCGTCACCGGCTCGTTCGGCGCGGCCTACACCTGGAATGAAGGCGCCAATCACGCCACGCGCGTTTATGTGGACGCGATTTACGGCAGCGGCCTGAGGGCCGACGGCGGCGGCACGGAAGACGGAACGCCCGCCGGTGCTCCCATCCCCAACAGCACGACGGTTCCGGCGTATTATTCGGTCAACCTCGGCGCGGAACAAAGCTGGAAAATCAACCGGGACAAAACCTTGCAAGCCCGCGTGGATGTCGTGAACGTCACCGACAATTCCTACGAACTGCGCGACGGCTCCGGCATCGGCGTCAACGCCGCGTCCTACGGCGAACGCCTCGGCTTCTTCGGCTCAATCAGTCTTGTGTTCTAAATTCAAACAACAAAATTATGATCAAAATATTCCTCAACGGCGGCCCGGTCATGTGGCCGCTCCTGTGCTGCTCCATCGTCACCGTCGCCACGGTGCTGGAGCGGTTGTTCTTCATCCTCCGCGAACACTCGCGGCGCAAACCGGAACTCGTGGACCAAATCCTCGAACGCGTCGAGCACCACGACCTCGACG
>PKZR01000097.1 GCA_003133815.1 Limisphaerales bacterium
CCGGGTCAAATTCCTTGCGCGTAGCCACCATCTGCTTCATGTGATCCGCGTTGATCGCGGCGTTGCCCGCCTCCCAGAAAAGAATGCTCGGATTGTTTCGGAAATAAATCATCGAGTCGCGCATGACTTCGACGCGCTGATCCCATTGGCGGCCAGTGGTCTCGTGCTCGCCGTCGCCCGCCGGGCAGACATTGGCGATGCCGAATTTGTCGCAGGCGGTCACATCCGCGCGCGTGGGCGAGATGTGCATCCAGCGGACGTAATTGCCGTTGCTCTCGCGCAGCAGCGCTGCGGTGAAATCGTGCATCCAGTCGGGATACGCCGAACCGAGGCCGGGCCAGTCGTCGGCGGCGCGTTGCGAGTAGCCGGTGAGCCAGACGAATTTATCGTTGAGATAAACGCCGCCAGTTCCCGTGCCGCCCTTGAACTCGGCCTTGCGGAAGCCGGTGTGAATTTTGCAAACGTCGGCGACCTTGCCGTTCACCGTGAGGATGGAATAAACGTCGTAAAGGTAGGGATCGTTCACGTCCCAAAAATGCGCGTCGGTAAGCGGGCCATTCGCTGTGAGTGTCGCGGTCTGGCCGCTGGCAAGGTTCTGCATGGCGCCAAGGAATTTCGCGCGCACGATTCCGTCGGCGTCCACGACGATTTCGGAAAGACTCGCGGTCGCGTCGCCGGCCGATTCATTGCGCACCTGCGACTCGACGTTGACCTCGGTGGATTTGCCGGGAATGTCGTAATTTTTTCCGAACACATAAACGCCGGTGGTTTTCAAATTTTCGTAGAGCGGCAATGTTTGATAGACCTTGCCCATGACGTGCAGCCACGCATTGCGGGTAAGGCCGCCGAAATTCGGATTGCTGTTGCTGAACTTCCATTCGAACTCGGTGCCGGTGGCTTCTTCCTTGTAGTCCGGGCGGTTGTCCACTTTCACCGCGAGCACATTGTCCTGCCCGCCGAACTTCACCAGCGCGGTGAGGTCGAGGCCACAGGCGGTGATGCCATTTTCGTAAATGCCGACGGGCTTGCCGTTCAGAAAAAAATGCGCGGCCTGCCGGAGACCCTCGAACTCGATGAAAATTTTCCGGCCCTCGGCGTTCGCGGGCAGTTTGAAATGCTTCCGATACCAGCCGATGCCCAGATAGATGGTCTGGTCGCCGCCCGGGTGGCTGATGAGCGCGCGGTAGCTGTCCACGTCGTTCCATGTGTGCGGCAGGCTCACGTCCGACCACTTCGAGTCGTCAAACGAAACTTGTTCCGCATTCGTCACATCCTCGCGGATGAATTTCCAGCCGGGATTGAAATTGTAGGTCGCGCGCGGCGAGTCGGGCGGCGTGAATTTTGCATCGGCAGCGGACGCAGAGATTTGCAGCCAGANNTTTTCCCTGACGGCGCAATCGCTTTGACAAACTCGTCGCTCAACGCGCCACCGCCAGGCCGTCTTTGATGTCAACCGGCTTGGATTCAATTTGAACCGTCGCTGGCGTGAGTCCGTCGCGCGTCGCGGTCAATGTGATGGTGCCGGGCGTGAGCGTGGAGCGGATGGCGACGCGGTTGATGCCGCATTCGGTGTCGAGGAATTTGTTGTTGGTCGTGTTTAGCTTGTCGCTGCAAAAGCCGCCGCGCCAGTTGGCCGGGCCGGTGACTTGGAAATCCACGCGCGCCTCGTCGGTCGGGCAGCGGTTGCCGTCGGCGTCCACGACTTCAAAGTCCACCAGCACCACGTCGGAGCCGTCCGCCTGCAAACCATCCGGACCGGTGTGGACGGTCAGTTTGAGCGCCTTCGGCGCGCCGGCGGTCCTGAGTTCTTCTTGCGCGACGACTTTGCCGCCCTTGGTCGCGACAGCTTTCAATGTGCCGGGCGCGAAGGCAACTTTCGGAAACGCGTAGGCGTAGCCGGTGTCGCCCATGTTTCGGTTTCCGCCGTTGAATGTGTCCACAAAATCACACGGCTGTTTCGCTACGCCTAGGGATTTTCCGTTCAGGAACAATTCAACCTGGTCGCAATGACTCGCGGCGACATAGACGGTCTTCACCGTGTTCGCCGGATAAGTCCAGTGGCCGATGATGTGGATGTCCGGCTTGACGCTCTGCATGACGCGCGAGACAAAATATAATTCCTTGGGCAGGCGCACGCCGTCCATCTTGCCGCTCACACGGAGGACTTCGCTGCCGTCCTGACGGCCATCGGCATCGGAATCCGTAAAATAAATTGAAGCATACGCGGCCCACTTCGAATGCGCGGGATCGGGGTTGCTAATTTCGTTGCGCACATAGCTGGTATAACGCGTCAGGCCAGCCAGGGCAAAAGTCTCGGAGTTCCAATGATAAGAGTCTTGGCCCGGCCCGGGATCGCGCGAGACGGGTCCACCCTTAGGTTTGAAGCCGAAGTGTGGCGGCGAAAAATCGTCCCAGATGCCGCGCGCGGCCTCGTCGCGGAAATCCTCCGTCTCGATCAACGGCGCTTTGTCGCGGCGATCCACGCTGTAGCCGCGAAACATTTGTCCCGGCTGGGTAGTCTGGTCTGTCTGTCTGTCCTGTCCGATCATCACACCGTAAAACTCGGACACGGCCGTGAGTTGGGCGTCAAAGCCGCCGCCATCCCGCGTGCCCACAACGCGTCCGCCATTTGGATCCCATTGCTTGCGCAAGGCGACAATTTGCAGCATTTGATCGGGCGTCACTCCGGTGTTGCCGACCTCCCAAAACAGGATGCTCGGGTTGTTGCGGAAATAAATCATTGAGTCGCGCATGACTTCGGCGCGCTGATCCCATTGCCGTCCGGTGGCGTCCCGTTCCTTGTCGCCCGCCGGGCAGACGATGCCAACGCCGTATTTGTCGCATGCCTCCACGTCGGCACGCTGGGGCGAGACGTGCATCCAGCGTATGTAATTGCCGTTGCTGGCGCGCACGAGCCCGATGGTGAAGTCGTGCATCCAGTCAGGATACGCGCCGCCCAGACCCGGCCAGTCATCCGCCGAGCGCTGAGAATATCCGGTCAGCCAAACGAAATGATCGTTGAGCCACACACCGCCGGTGCCCGCACCGCCTTTGAACTCCGCCTTGCGAAAACCCGTCTGCGTTTTGCAAACGTCAACCACCTTGCCGTCCACGGTCAAAATGGAATATACGTCGTAAAGATTCGGGCTGTTCACGTCCCAAAGGCGTGCGTTCGCGAGCGAGCCTTCGGCGGTGAACACTTCACTCTGGCCGCTGACAAGGTCGGAGGTGTTGCCGTCCAATTTCGCGCACACGTTGCCATCGGCGTCCACCACGACTGCGGAAAGGGTGATGGAGGCATAATCGCTTGTCTCATTTTTCACCTCGGCCTCGACATGGATGTCGGCGGTTTTATTTTTGATGTCAAAATTGTCCGGGTAGATGTAGACGCCCGAAGTATGAAGATTTTCGTAAAGCGGCAGTGTCTGATAAACCGTGCCGGTCACGATGAGCTTGGCGTCGCGGTTCAACCCGCCGAAATTGGGGTTGAAGTCATTCACATTCCACTCGAAAGTCGTGCCCGTGGCTTCCTCTTTGTAGTTCGACCGGTTGTCCACCTGCACGGCGAGGACGTTGTCCTGACCGCCGAACTTGGCGAACTTCGTGATGTCCAG
>PKZR01000345.1 GCA_003133815.1 Limisphaerales bacterium
TGAATGGCGTTGTTCGGGAAAAAAATCGTCTCGAGCATTTCCGGCGTCGCGTCGCAATTCACCGGCACGCCGGACTCGACGGCCTCGTGCAATTGGATGGACTGTTCGATGGCTATGAGCGCGCCGATCTTCACCTCGGAAAGACGCTCGCAGGTCTGGATGACGACCTCGATGCTTTCGCGCTGCTCATGCGCGCTGGCAAAAAGCGGCAGATTTCCAAGCTCGGCCAGCATCCGGCGAAGTTCCGGTTGAAAAATAACAATTGCGCCAACCACGATGAACCAGGACGCGCTTTCGAGAAGCGAGCGCAACACCTGCAAATTCAGAAGAGTCGTGACCAGTTCCAACGCCAGCATCACAATGACAAACCCGATGACCACCGGCCAGCCGCGCGTGCCGCGCAAAAAGCGCGACATGAAATAAATCACGACCGCGAGGATCAAAATTTCCAGCGCGGCACGCCAGCCGTAATCACTTTGGAAGTAAGCCCACATTATTTTTGTAGCGGCGGTCTGTGACCGTCGCAAAAGTTTATCGGCGGTCACAGACCGCCGCTACAATTGCCTCCGTCATGCGCACGGCCCGGACGGTTTCCGCAACGTCGTGCGCGCGGACGATCTGAACGCCGCCGCCGACCACCGCCAGACTCGCGCACGCAAGCGAAGCTGGCAAGCGTTCATTCACGTTTGCACCAAGCAATTTTCCGATGAACGACTTGCGCGAAACGCCGATCAGCAATGGACGTTTCAGTTTTTTAAAACTTCGCAGGCCCGCGAGCAACTGCAAATTTTGCCCCAGGGTTTTCCCGAAACCTATTCCAGGATCAAAAACGATCTGCTCCGGTAAAATTCCGGACGCCCTCAATTTTTCAAAACGCCCGCGAAAAAACTTCCTGACTTCGAGCAGAATGTTCTTTTGCTTTTGCAACTTGTGAAAAACCGGCGGCGCGTGCATGCAAATATAACCGGCTCGAAATTCCGAAACAATCTGCCACATTTCAACATCGCTGCGGTTTGCCCCGACATCATTGACGATGCTTGCGCCCGCTTCGAGGGCGGCACGCGCGACGGCGGGTTTCATCGTGTCAATGGAAATCGGAATCTTGATTTTTGCAGCCAGCTTTTCGATGACAGGAATCACACGGCGCAATTCTTCCTTTTCAGAAACCGGATTTGCGCCGGGCCGCGTGGATTCGCCGCCGATGTCCAGAATTTCCGCGCCTTGTTCGACAAGTTCCAGCGCATGTTGAACCGCCTTGCTTGAATCAAAAAAATTTCCGCCGTCGGAAAAGGAATCGGGCGTGACGTTGACGATGCCCATGACGAGCGCCGGCCGTGGGTAAACAAATTCAAATTGTCGGGCGCGGAAAAGCATCTGCGCTCAATTTAATTGCTAGGAGCAGAGGTAACGAGACTCAAATTTTGAAAAGTTGGAGACTCATTACGTCGTCTCCTACATTTCAAACTTTGGTGCGGAAATACGCAATAGTGTCCGTGAGTCCCTGCGCGAGCACAACTTTCGGCTCCCACTTTAGAATTTTCTTTGCCTTTGAAATGTCCGGCTTGCGCTGTTTCGGATCGTCCTGCGGCAGCGGCTTGAAGACGATTTTGCTTTTGGATTTGGTCGCGCGGATGATTTCGTCGGCGAATTGCAGCATCGTCATTTCCACCGGGTTGCCGATGTTCACGGGCAGATCGTAATCGCTCATCATCAGCCGGTAAATTCCCTCGATCAAATCCGAGACGTAGCAAAAACTGCGGGTCTGCGTCCCTTTTCCAAAAACGGTGATCGGCTTGTTTTTTAACGCCTGGCTGATAAATGCCGGGACAACGCGACCGTCGTTCAACCGCATTCTTGGGCCATAGGTGTTGAATATGCGAACAATGCGCGTCTCGACCTTGTGTTCGCGGTGATACGCCATCGTCAGTGCTTCGGCAAAACGCTTTGCCTCGTCGTAACAGCCGCGCGGGCCGATGGTGCTGACATTGCCCCAGTATTCCTCGGTCTGCGGATGAACGAGCGGATCGCCGTAAATTTCCGAGGTGGAGGCGACGAGGAATCGGGCGTTTTTATTTTTGGCAACGCCAAGCGCCTTGTGCGTACCGAGCGATCCGACCTTCATGGTCTGGATCGGTATTTTCAGATAATCAATCGGGCTGGCGGGCGAGGCAAAGTGCCAGACGTAATCCACCGGGCAGTCGAGGAAAATAAATTCGGTGACATCCTGCTGGATGAACTTGAAATCCGGGTTGCCCCCAAGGTGCGAGATGTTGTCAACGCTGCCGGTGACAAAATTGTCCAGGCCGATGACCTTGTGGCCCCGCGACAGAAGCAAATCTGTGAGATGCGAGCCGAGAAATCCGGCGGCACCGGTGACGACTGAAGTTTGTTTCATCTTGTTTAATCGTTAATTCGCGAACGGTTTAGTTGTTATATCGTATTGAAGTGCGACACCGATTCAACGATTAAACGATCCTGCTGCGAATTTCATTTTGCCCCCGTGCCGCGCAGGACGGCAGGAATGGTGAGCAGCAGAATTTTCAGGTCGAGCCAAATCGACCATGTGTCAATGTATTCGAGGTCGAGTCGAACCCAGTCCTTGAAATCAGAAATCTTGTTGCGCCCCTTGACCTGCCAGAGACAGGTCAGCCCGGGCTTGACGCTCAAGCGACGGCGATGGGAAAGGTCGTTGAAACGTTTGACTTCGTCCACGGGCAGCGGACGCGGGCCGACGAGGCTCATCTCGCCGCGCAGGACGTTCCATAACTGCGGCAGTTCATCGAGGCTGTACTTGCGAAGAAATTTTCCGAGCCGGGTGACGCGCGGGGCGTTGGTGACCTTGAAGACGGGGCCGGTCATTTCGTTCATCGCCTCAAGCTCATGCTTGAATTGTTCGGCGTTGGTGACCATGGTGCGAAATTTATATACCGTAAACGGCGCGCCGTTCTGGCCGGAACGTTGCTGCCGGAAAAAAACCGGGCCGGGCGAAGCCAGCTTGATCGCCAGCGCAATCAAAGGGATCACCGGAATAACAATCAAAATCAGCAGCATCAAAAACGCGCCTATGAAATCGATGGCGTGTTTGGCAAAACTTTGCCACGAAATTTCAGGAGCGGTGCGAAATATGAGCAGCGGGTGGCCCAGCATCTCATCGAGGGTCGTGCGGGAAATCTGCGTGCTGAAAAAATCCGCGACAAGCCAGACCTCGACGCCTTCGAGTTCGCAGGCCTTGATCACATTTTCGACCTGCTCAAAGTAGGTGTGGCGGGCGTTCAAAATCACGCCGTAGGCCGAATGCTCGTGAAGCATCTGGATGAGCTGCGGCAGCGCATGGGCGGTGAGATCGAACTGGGCGATGATGGCGACGCTTTCGTCCTTGCGCCCTTCCAATTCGACGCACATCCGGTTGATTTCCTTTTGCGAGCCGACGAGAATGAACCGGCGTCTGTATTGGGATTGAGCCACATTGCTCCGCAAGATCAGCCGCACCAGTTCCTCCTTCGACCAGATCAGCGAGAAGCTGATGCCGCAGAAAAACGCAATCATGCCGCGAGGGACTATTGAGTTCATGTGAAAGGCGTAAGTCGTCACCGCCAGCCCGACGGTTGTGAGCAGACAGCCCTTGGAAAGCGGCCAGAGAAAATTGGCACGCAGGCAAAGAGGGGCGCGGCTGTAAAAATTCTGCGACTCGAGAATCAGCGGGCCCCCGATGATCAACGCAAGGAACAGCCACGCAAGATTGTCGAAGGTGGTATCTGCAGAAACCGGATCCAGTCTCATCCATTCGATGATCTGGGGATTGGTGCGCAGCGCATAGGCCAGCCAAAAACTGAAGGCAAACACCATGGCATCGGCCAACTGGTGGATTTGCGCCCGAATCTGGCGGTCACGTCGCAACATATTATTTCAGAGACAAAACAACGTCACTCATAATATATAATCCGTGCCTGAACTCAAATTCTTTTAAGCGTCACAGATTGCTTGGCGGCGGTTGAAATTCCGGCACGGACGCCCCGATCAATTTTTCCATGCGTCCAAACGCCGCGCCCTCCTGTCCCGGCTCGCATGTTGAAAAATAGCTGACATAAGCCCAGCGCTGCAAAACGCCGGTGAACAGCAAATCGTGTGTAAGCAGTTTCAAATAGCCGTAGAACTCCGGCGTCTGCTCCTTGTCCGCAACGAACCAGAACGCATAAATGCCGCTGCGCTTCTCCGTCCGGCCATCGGGGCCTTGAAAGTTGGCGCTGATGAGCCATTTCGCAATGGGCAGTTCGTAAGGCTTCGCGCCGCCTACCGGAACATTGACGACATTTTTTGAATCAATGTGCCAGCCCTGACCCGGCAGACAATAGTCCGGCTTGTGGATGCTCGTCCGGTCCGCACCCATCAAAACAATTGTCCCGGTCATAAGCACGCCGTCGGGCGACTGGTAGAGCCGCTCGGCATAGCTCGTGTCCTTGGGCAGATAACCCAGAACAACTTCCGGCTCCGGAATGTTTGTCGAGGTGAAATCCAGGACGCGCTCAGGCAGGGCAATCTTCACCTGCACGCTGCCGGGAATCGGATCGAATTTGATGCCCGGCACGCCGAGTTTTTGATTCAACTTGAGGTGCACCAGCAAGCCCGCAGTTCCCGCCATCAAAATCAGCGCGGCAAAAAATATCAGCAGCTTTTGATTGTTCATGCGTGTTTCTTTTCAACCGGTTTCTCCATCAGCCTGCCGGCAACCAGCAGCCCGACAATCGCCGGAACATATGGCAGCAGGCTGATTATCCCAAATGGACCGCCTTCGTGGACATAGTCGCCCCACTTCTGCCCGCCCATTTCAGCCGCGATGATGATGCACAACAGACGCGCCATGTTGCCGAGGATTGCAAATGGCAGCGCCGCAGCCATCAAAACAAGTCTTTTCCACGGCGAACGAAAAGTGCCGAACGCAAAAACCGTAGCCAGCAGAAAAATGGCAATCAAACTTCTCATGCCGCCACAAGCCGCCGCCACGTCGTAACCGTAATTCCCCGACGGATCCAGGAGCTGCGTGCCTTGGCGTATGACGCCGATTCCAACCAGATGCGACACCATTTCCACCAATTGACAGACGAGCAGCCGCAGCGGGAATAAAATGAAATTCAGATGCGCCGTCAGCGGGATGGAAAACACAAAGAGAAAAAATGGATACGCACTGTGCAAAAGCCATTCGTATCCCCACGCCATCCCCATCAACGCNNCCCCGGCCACCAGATTTTCAACGGCAACGCGAGCAGCTCCTTGCGCTTCCACCAGAAAAGTACGACAACCAGAAACGGCATGATGTTGCCGTAACTGTCGTCGACCGCCTTGTCGCCACCACCAATGTTATAGACATAGTAAAGCCATCCGAACAACGACGATGAATGGAAGTAGCCCAAAATGGAGTTGCCCCAAAACTGGAACAGCAGCAGCCACACCGCCAGCAGCGCGAAGAAAAAGGCCTTGTTTGGCAGCCGGTGCCAGCACCCGACCATGTCCGCCCACCAGTCCGGCGGCGATTCTTTGCTTTGCTTTTCGTTCATGCGCGCGTAGTTCCAGCATTGAGATAACAAAATGTCNNGGCGCGGGCTTCATCGGCTCGCACTTGATTGACCTGCTGCTCGCCGAGCCGGAGACAAAAGAAATCCGCGTGCTCGACAATTTTTCCTCCGGCCGGCTCGAGCATCTCGATCAGCACAAAAACGATCCGCGGCTGAAAATAATCCAGCTTGATTTGCTCGACCTTGAAAAAGCTGTTCCGCACTTCGCGGGCGTCGATCAGGTTTTTCACCTCGCAGCCAATCCAGACGCCCGCTGGGGAATCGCCAACACCAGGCTCGACCTGGAGCAGGAAACCGTCGTCACCTACAACGTCCTCGATGCCATGCGGCGCAATTCCGTTCCGCAAATCATCACGTCCAGCTCCGGCACGGTCTATGGCGACGTCGGCACGACCGTGACACATGAAAATCTCGGCCCGTGCTTGCCCGTGAGTTTGTATGGCGCCGGCAAGGTCGCGGCGGAAGCGCTCATCACCGCGTTCTGCGCCACGTTCGGACTGCGCGCCATCATCCTGCGCTTCGGCAACATCGTCGGCGAGCGCACCACACACGGCGCGATTTACGATTTCATGAAGCAGCTCGCGAAGAATTCCGCCGAACTGAAAGTCCTCGGCAACGGCCTGCAGGCGAAACCCTACGTCTATGTCCGCGACCTCGTCGGAGCGCTTCAGTTTGCCGGGCGGAAATGCCTGAAACTGCCGCCGTCAAAATTCGATGTCTTCAACGTCGCGCCCGACGGCGCCAGTTCCGTGCGCTTCATCGCCGAGGATTTGGTGGAACAGCTCGGGTTCAAAGGACGGACAAAAATTATTTACGGCAGCACCGCCGGCGGCTGGCCGGGCGACGTGGCGCAGTCGCGGATGGATTCGTCCAAAATCCGCAAGGCAGGATACATTCTGCCGCGCAGTTCCGACGAGGCCGTGCAGTTCGCCATCAGCCGCATCATCGAATGGCTGCCGCAACGCAAAGGCGCGGAAGACGACTTGCGTTTGCCGCCCGATGCGGTTTTGAAAAAGTGCGCGTCCTAAATCCTGTCTCAAAGGAATTATCGGCTTAATGCAACCGGAAATAGGCTGCAGGAGCCCCGTTGCTGAAGGTGTATGCGCTTCCCGGCATGGCGCCGGCCACCGCCTCCCAGTCCGGCGAAACCAGGTTGGTGGTGGTTTGTAAAACATAATTCGTGGCCGCAGCGGGCCAAAGAACGCTGATTTGATTGCCGCTGACGCTGATGGTCAGCGGTTGAAAGAGATTAATGGCAAGCAGTTGATCGGCGACGCCGGCAAGTGCGTCCGTAACGCGCACGCTGAAATTGAACGTGCCGGTAGCCGTCGCCGTGCCTGAAAGCAGGCCGTTGGTCGTCAGCGTCAGGTTCGCCGGCAGGCTGGCGGAGCCGGGACTCAGGGACCAAACATAGGGCGGCAGCCCGTTGCTGGCGGAAAGCGTCACGTTGCAGGCAGTGCCGTCGGCCAGGGACGTGGTCGCAATTTGAACCGCATTGCTGACGCCCAAAGAAAACGTCTGGTTGGTCGTTAAATTGTTTCCATCAGTGACATTGACACTGAAATTAAACACGCCGCCGGGACCGGTGGGTGTGCCGGAAAGAACCCCGTCCGGGGTCAACGACAATCCCGGCGGCAGAGGATCTTCAGTTTGTGACCAGGTGAAAACCGGACTGCAACTGGAAGCCTGCAAGGCCTGGTTGTAAAAGGCGCCTGCCTCGCCTGCGGGGAGCGACGAAGGTGTGATGATTGAGACGCCGTCGCAAGTCTGGACGACGAAATTGGCGGTGGCCGTGTTGTTTACAAGGCTGACAACCTGGCTGGCCGGATCGGCATAACTGCCGAGACTGTTCAAACTATTGCTGCTGCTGTTGTCATTCAACGCAACGCTCCAACTGCCGTTGATGACATTCAGAGAATAATTACCGTTGGTGTCGGTAACCACGGCTGTCGCCAGGTTCGTGAGGTTGATCGCCGCAGCGAACACCCCGACACCAACAACGGGATTATTGCGGCTGTCTCTCACCGAACCATGAATCCGATAGTTGCTGATGTTCAGGGAAAAGGTCTGGGAGGCTGATGAACCGTTGCCGTCGGTGACCTGAACGGTGAAATTAAAAACGCCGCCGGAACCCGAGGGCGTGCCGGAAACGACTCCGTTGGTGGACAGGGACAACCCTGCAGGCAGGGAACCGCCGGTTAGAGCCCAGGTGAAGCTTGGATTGCAACTGGAAGCCTGCAAGGTCTGATTATAGGGAAAACCGACCGCACCGGCGGGGAGCGACGAAGCGTTGACGATGGAAACATTGCAAAACTGGACGATAAAATTTGCCGTGGCATTATAGTAGATTCCCGGAACATTCTGGCTGTTCGGGCACGTATAATTTCCGCTGCCAAGAATGTTGTCCAAACTGTCGCTGCCACTGCTGCAATTCACCGCCACGCTCCAGTTGCCGCCGGGGACGATCATCGAATAATTGCCGTTGGTGTCGGTGTCCACGCTTGCCATCTGGTTCGTGCCGTTGATTGTCGCATTGGCAATCACACCTGCGCCTGCGATTGGACGATTATTGCTGTCCTTCACCGTGCCGTTAATGTTCTGGTTGCTGACGGTGAGAACGCCAAAAAAGTCGTATGCGTTGATCGTGCCTGTGGTGGCTTCGGCGGCGACCAGAAAGCCTTGGTAATAATCCAACCCTTCCCATTCGGTTTCACCGGGAATGTTAAGTTGCGCCAGATGCACTACAGCGCCGTTGGTCGGGTTGACTTGATACACTTCGCCCGCCGGCCCGTTGTCGCCTATGACATAAAGCATCCCGTTGACACAAATAATGCCCTGCATCCTTGGTATGTTCCGGGTCATCGGCAACGTCCTGACAAACGTAATGTTGGTCAAATTATTGACGCTGTATTCGTAAATACCGTCATTGGTGGAAGTACTCACCCAACTCGTGACAAACATTGCAACCGAGTTCGAGAATGCCGGGTCAATGCAAACGGCTGAAGCCTCGGACTGATAGTTTGAGATCGAAATCGCCGCATAACGAATAAGGTTGGTCGCGGTGAATATGGCGACGTCAATATTCGCCGAACCCTGCGGAGCAGCCACATGATCTTCCATGGGGGCGTAGATGTATCCCTGATAATAATCCGGGTCACCAAGATGAAGATAGACAAAATTGGTCAGGCCATTTGTGACCACGTTGCTGCCGATATATAAGCCTCCAACAAATTGGTAGTTCGAGTTCAATTGCAGTATTTGGCTTGTATTGAACCGGTAGATATTTGTCCCGTCGTTGCAGGTCCCCTGGGCAAAACCTATTTGATAGGATTGGACCGCGTTTGTGTTCGGAAAAACACCGGCAACATTTGACACCGCCTGCGCGTTGGCGCGCATAACTGCAAGCAACGACAGCAATGCAATTATATTTAAGAGTCTGGCTTTCGCAGGGCGCAGAGTTATCAGAGTGTTTATAAGCTGTTTTATATGGGAAGAATACCCTGTGAATCCGAATTATCAACCTGCCCAAAGGGGATGAGGGTTTGACAGATGCCAATCTCCGTTGGTTTTCCGCGTTTAAACCGGGGCGACCGTCTTGTTCGCAGCACCGCTCAATCAAGCGGATATTTTTTCAGGCCGCAAAGTTGTCCGGCGATTTTCAGCGCGAAGAGCGGATTATTTTTGAAATAGCGTTTCGCCAGCCGGCGCGGCTCGCTGCACAGCCGGTAAAACCATTCCAGCCCGCTGCGCTGCATCCAGCGAGGCGCCTGCCTCATGCGGCCGCTGTGGAAATCAAACGCTGCGCCCACGCCGATCATCAGTGTCACGTCCAGTTTCGGCAGAAGTTCCGCCATGAACTTCTCCTGCTTGGGCGTGCTCAATCCCACCCACAGAATGTCCGGCTGCGTGTTGGAAATGGTCCTGCGCAAATCCCTGAACTCTCCGTCGCTCAACGCGCGGAACGGCGGAGTGAAAGTTCCGGCAATTTCCATTTTCGGAAATTTCACCTTCATTTTTTGCGCCAGCAAATAGGCCACGCCATCCGCGCCGCCGTAAAAAAAATGTCTCGCGCCGGATTTCTCGCTCCATTTGCAAAGGTCCAGCATCAGGTCGGGGCCATAAACGCGGCGCATTTCGGAATGGCCGTGNNGGCATCCCGTCCGGCGTGCAGAGAAAAGCTTCATTCAGGATTTTGCGGAATGATTCATCGCTTTGCGCCTCCATCACGCCATGCACGCCGGTGACACAAATGTAGCCCTTGCGACGTGCGCGGATGGCTTCGGCAATTTCGTCCAGCGCGCTTTGCAAATTCAAAACACTGATGCCGACGCCGAGCACGTTGATGCGGTTCTTCATTTACGATTCAGGATTTACGATTTACGATTTGAAAGTTCACGCAGCGGGGATATCGTAAATCGCAAATCACAAATCACAAATGAAATTGCTCGTTTTCGCACACACGCCGCCGCCGCACCACGGCCAGAGCTATGCCGTTAAGCAGATGCTGGATAATTACGGCGGCGACCGGCGCAAGGCGAAGTTCCGCAACCAGCCGGTCAACCATTTCGGCATCGAGTGCTACCACGTCAACGCCCGTTTTTCCAAGACGCTGGAGGATGTCGGCGAACTCCAGGCCGGCAAGGTTCTGTTGATTTTATTTTACTGCCTGCAGGCCGTCTGGTGCCGGTTCCGTTACGGCGTGACGAATTTTTATTACGTCCCGGCCCCCGGCAAACCCGTGGCGCTCTACCGCGACTGGCTGGTCATGCTCGTGTGCCGCCCGTTTTTTAATCGCCTCATCCTGCATTGGCACGCGACGGGCCTTGCAAAATGGCTCGAAACCGTCGGCTCCATCCGCACGCGCAGTTTCACCTACGACCGGATGAAAAACGCCGACGTGAGCATCGTGCTTTCGGATTTCAGCCGCAACGACGCTGAAAAACTTTTGGCGCGTCGCATCGTCACCGTGGCCGGCGGCATTCCCGATCCGTGTCCGCAATTTGAAACAGAAATCCTGCCGCGACGCCTCGAACGGATCGCCGCGCGCAAAAAAATCCTGTCCGGTGAAATCCAAAATGCCACCGATACCGACAAGACCGTGAACGTGCTCTTCCTTGCCCTCGTGAACCGCCAGAAGGGCGCGTTTGATGCCGTCGAAGCCATCGCGCTTGCAAATGAGAATTATCCGCTGCGGTTTCGGCTCACCATCATCGGCGGATTCGCCTCACAGATTGAGAACAGGGAATTACATGAATTGATCCTTCGTCTCGGACTGCAAAACAAAGTTGAAATACTCGGATTCGTTTCCGCCGAACGGAAATTCCAGGCATTGCGCGACGCCGATTTGTTTTGCTTCCCCAGTTATTACCTCGCCGAAGGCCAGCCGGCTTCGCTCATCGAGGCGATGGCTTTCGGCCTGCCGATTGTCACGACGCGCTG